>JAYUBJ010000280.1:0-6239 GCA_043740915.1 Verrucomicrobiota bacterium | reverse complement strand
GCTTGGCGGAGACGGAGGCGAATTTCAAATTGAGCCAGGCGAATTACGACCGCAGCAAGCAACTGTTCAAGGACAAGCTCATTTCCCAGCAGGAGTCCGACCAGGCGGCGGCGACGTTCGAGTTCACTCGCGCGACTCTCAACTTGAAGAAACGCCAGCTTAAGGATGCGCGCATCTGCGCGCCCTTTTCCGGGGTCATGGGGTCGCGCAATGTGAGTCCGGGGGCCATCATCAGCACGTTCGTGCGGCTGCCGTTGGCGACCCTGGTGGATCTCGATCCGTTGAAGGTCGAGGTCAACGTTCCTGAACGGTTTCTCAGCCAGTTGAAAATCGGCCAGACGCTGGAAATCAAAGTGGCCGCGTATGCGGACAAGCGGTTCAAGGGAGAGGTTTATTTCATCGCGCCCTCCGTGGATCCGTCGACGCGCACGGCGCTGGTGAAGGCGCGTATTGCCAACCATGATTTCATGCTCAAGCCCGGCATGTTTGCCAACCTCGACCTCACGCTGCACCTCCGTGAGCAAGCGTTGGTGATCCCGGAAGTTGCTTTGATGATGAACGGCGACCGTGTCAGCATTTTTGTGGTGGACAAGGAAATGAAGGCGCAAATCCGCCCGGTGTCGCTCGGCGTCCGGCTCGCCGGCCAGGTCGAAATCACCAAGGGGCTGCTAGCGGGTGAAATGGTGATTGTCGAAGGCGTCCAGAAAATCGGGCCCGGGTCAGTCGTGAAGTTGTCGCCCCCGGAGGCGGCGGCGGCTTACCAGTTGAAAGATCCGAAGACCGCCCCGGCGGTGAATTAGGATCCGAGGCAACATGATTCTCCCGCGCATCAGCATTCAGCGTCCGGTCCTGGCCACGATGATGAGCCTCTCTGTCGTCCTCTTCGGGCTGATCGGATTGCAACGCCTGCCCGTGCGCGAGCTGCCGGACATTGATCCGCCCATCGTGAGCATCACCACGGTTTACCCGGGCGCGAATGCCCAGGTCGTCGAGACGGAAGTCACGGAACGGATCGAGGAAGCCGCCAACAACATCGAAGGCATCAAGACGCTCACCAGCCAGAGCCGCGAGGAAGTCAGCACCATCACCATCGAGTTCGACCTGGCGCGCAACATTGACCTCGCCGCCCAGGATGTCCGGGACCGGGTCTCGCGGGTGCGCGGTCGTCTACCGGACACCATCAAGGAGCCGATCATCGCCAAGCAGGACGCCGACGCGAACGCCGTCATCTGGATCGGCATGAACAGCGAGCGTTACTCCACCCTGGAACTGACCACGCTCGCCGAGAAGCAGATCAAGAATCGCCTGCAAACGATCAAGGGGGTTTCCTCGATCATCATCGGCGGCGAACAGCGCTTTGCCATGCGGCTCTGGCTCGATTCGGAAAAGATGGCCGCGCGCCAGGTCACCGTGCTCGATGTCCAGCGGGCCTTGCGCCAGCAGAATGTCGAGTTGCCCAGCGGACGCGTCGAGAATCTCGACCGCGAAATGACCATCGAGACGAAGGGCGAACTAAAAACGGCCGAAGGTTTCAACGAGCTCGTGATCAAGAACAATGGCACCAAGCTTGTTCGCCTGCATGACATCGGCGAGGCCAGGACGGGCGTGGAAAATTTGCGCACCATTGCCCGCAACAACGGACGGCCGTGCGTTTTCCTTGGCATTGTCAAGCAATCCAAGGCCAACACCATCGAGGTCGCCCACGGCGTCAAGGACGAAGTCGAACGCCTCAAGACATCCCTGCCCGCCGGAATTGAAATGGTCTTCAACTACGACGAATCCACCTACGTCGAGAAGGCGGTGAACGAAGTCTGGACCACGCTCGGCATCGCCTTTGGGCTGGTCGTGCTCGTGATTTATCTCTTTCTGCGCGACGTGCGCGCCACCCTCATTCCGGTCGTCGCGATCCCGGTTTCCATCGTCGGCACGTTCGCCATCCTGAACCTCCTCGGCTACTCGATCAACATCCTGACGATGCTGGCGCTCGTGCTGGCCATTGGCGTGGTGGTGGACGACGCCATCGTTGTGCTCGAAAATATATTCCGCCACATCGAGCAGGGGATGCCGCCGATGCAGGCGGCCTTCAAGGCGATGGACGAAATCGCCTTTGCCATTGTCGCCATCACCATCGCGCTGGTGGCGGTGTTCACGCCGCTGGCGTTTCAGAAAAGCGCCACCGGTCAGTTGTTTGCCGAGTTCGCCGTGGCCGTGTCCGGGTCGGTCATCATCTCCGCCTTCGTCGCACTGACGCTCTCGCCGATGATGGCGTCGCGCATCCTGAAGTCCGTCGATCATCAGCACGATAATTTCATCCTGCGCTTCTTCGAGCGATTTCTTGAACTGGTGAACCGCACTTATGAGCGGATGCTCCGGTGGTCGCTCGCCCACCGGCCGACGGTCATCCTCGTCGGCCTCGCCAGCCTGGGCGTGGCCATCACGGCTTACGGGAAGCTCGAAAAGGAATTCCTGCCGGAAGAGGACAAGGGCCGCCTGCTCTGCTTTGTGTTTGCTCCCGAAGGCTCCACGAGCGAATACACCGACCGTCAGCTTCGCAAGATGGAACAGATTCTCATCAGCGTTCCGGAGGTGGACATTTACGGTACCATCGTCGCGCCGGGCTTCTCGGGACCGGGCCAGGCCAATTCCGGCATTGCTTTCGTCCGGCTCAAGGACGCCGACCAGCGCCAGCGCAGCGTCCAGGAAATTGTCAACGGCGACGGTGGTTTGCGGATGCGTTTCCTCAACGAGGTGGAAGGAGCCATCACGGTCCCGCAGATTCCCAAGGCCATCGGCCGCGGTTTTGGTGCGCCGTTCCAGTTGGTGATTCAAGGGCAGGACCTGGACTCGCTCAATCGTTATGTAGGTGAACTGCAAACCAAACTGCGCCAGACCGGCTATCTCGTTAACGTGCGCTCGTCGTTTGAAGTCACCAAGCCGGAACTGCGCCTTAACATTGATCGCGATCGCGCCGCCGCGCTGGGCGTAAGCATCGAGGACATTTCGCGCACGCTGCAAATGTTGTTCGGGGGTCTTGACCTCAGCCGCATCAAGATCGATGGGAAGGAATATGAAGTCATCGCCCAGTTGGAGCGCCTCTCCCGCCTGACGCCACAAAATCTCGACCAGCTTTATGTCCGCAGCAAGGACGACAAGCTTATCCAGCTCAGCAGCGTCGTCAGCCGGCAGATCGGTGGCGCGCCCAACGCCGTCGAGCACTACAACCGGCTCCGCAGCGCGACGATTTCCGCGTCGCTCAAAGATGTGCCGCTGGGCACCGCGGTTGGACGGGTCGAGGAGTTGTTGCAGAGCGATCTCCCCGCGGGTTTTCTGCACGATTGGGCGGGCGAATCGCGAGATTTGCGCGACGCCGGCAGGGAGGTGCTGTGGGTGCTCATCCTCGCGCTGATCATTGTTTACATGGTGTTGGCCGCGCAATTTGAAAGCCTCATCCACCCGCTCACCGTCATGCTCGCCGTGCCGCTGGCCGGTGTGGGCGCGTTCGGTTTGTTGTGGCTGGTGGATTACCTCGGCAAGCTCGCCGGACATCCGTTGCCGGCGATGAATGTGAATTTGTTCAGCCAGGTCGGATTGGTGCTCCTCGTGGGATTAGTGACGAAGAATTCAATTCTGCTCGTCGAGTTCGCCAACCAGCAGATCGCCAAGGGCGCCACCGCCCGCGACGCGATGTATCAGGCTGGCGTGGTGCGGTTGCGGCCCATCTTGATGACCGCTTTTTCGACCGTGGCCGGCATTCTGCCGATTGCCATCGGGTTCGGGGCGGGTGCGGAAAGTCGGCGTCCCATGGGCGTCGCCGTGGTGGGCGGGATGTTGACGAGCACCTTCCTGACGCTGTTGGTGATCCCGGTGGTTTACACGGTGTTCAGCGATGTATCGAAGAAGTTGTTTGGTAAAAAGGTCGCAGCGTCCCCGCTCCATGCTGGTGATTCCGCCGTTGCCGTGCCGATGGCGAAATAGATCTCTCGCGGGACCTTGCTGCGGATACAAGCAACGATGCGGTTGAAACGACTGGTGGATGGTCGACTCAGCGTAGGATAGGCGTCGCGCCTATCTCCCCTCCTTCCAGAAAGCGAGCTACCGTTCGGGGTGATTTGGGGTCGAATTCAACGGTTCACAACAGTCATGACCTTTAAAGTTGGAGACAGGCGCGACGCCTGTCCTACGGAATCGGTGGCTCGCGGTTCAACGCAGCGCCACTACGCGAACACGCGCTTCAAATACTCGATGCTCTTCGTCGCGATGACTTCGGGGCCTTCCTCGAACTGGAACACTTCCACCGAGATATAGCCTTGGTAACCGACTTCCTTCAATGCTGCGGCGATCGGTTTGAAATCCACGTCGCCGAAGCCGGGGCCTTTCAGATTGGCATCATTCGCGTGGAAATATCCGAAGTGCGGCCAGGATTCGCGGATGATTTGCGGGATTGGCTTCGACTCTGAAGTCATCGCCTTTACGTCCAGAATGATTTGGAAATGCGGCGTGTTGAGTTGTTGCACGAATTGGATGGCTTCGGCGGCGGTGTTGATGAAGTTGGTTTCCGACGGCGCGAGTGGTTCGAAGCAAATTGTCACACCCAGTTGCCCGGCGCGTTGCACTGCCTCGCGAAAGACGCCCGTCGCCCATTCCCACGCCTGCTCCTTGGTGGCGCCTTCCATGATGTTTCGCTGCTTGGGCGAGCCGACCACGATGATCTGGCCGCCGAGATCAGCGCAGAAATCCACGAGGTCGCAGAAATATTTCCCGGTGCGCCGGCGAATCTCGGCGTCGGGATGCGTCAGATACATTCCCTCGGCTTGCACCAAAACCCAATGGATTCCAGAGATCGCGATGCCCGCATGCCGGGCGGCGTCACGGATCCGTTGGCGTTCTGACGCCGGGATTTCGGTCGCGTATTTGGCGAGAGTGAACGGGGCGACTTCGACGGCGTCATAACCGGCCTTGGCCGCGTAGGCGAACGTGTCCTCGATTTTCCAACCCTGAAAAATCTCATTGCAGATGCCGAATTTCATGGCCGGGATTCAGACAGAATCTGGGGAAGGTAACAAATTAAAACGCAGCGGCCACGCGGCAACAAGTCGCATTTGGGTTTATTGTCTGCTTCATCAGTGATTTCCAAAGGGCAGGGGGATTGGAGTTTGCCACGCGTTCGAGTTTTGGCGGCGGACCGCGGCTGTGTCTCGCGCGGCGCGAGATCAGCCGCAGCACGTGAAAACTTTCTGGTCGTGTTATCTCGTCCCAACGCGTCCGGTGAAGCGACGCTGCTGCGGCTGGTCGCGGCGACACAGCCACGGTCCTCCCCGGAGCGCGCCCGCGCGCGGCACGAACGAGAGCGATCGCGACCGATTCAAGTCGGATTGAAATGGAATTCTCACGCGGGATGAGCGAGGGTGGGGCATGGCTTGGTTGAATCACGTGGTGTCCCGGCAGGCGCATGCCCGGCACTTCCTATGCTATGATTTAAGTCAACAGGCGAATGGGTTTGAGGTATGAAATCATCAGCTCGAGGATGCAGTCTGAAGGCGTTCACGATGATTGAACTGCTGGTGGTGCTCGTGACTGTTGCTCTTTTGGCAGCACTCATTTTGCCGCGATGAGCCAAGAGGAGAACCGGGGCGGCCAAGATCAAATGTGTCAGCAATTTGAAACAGATTGGTTTGTCTTTCCGAATCTTTGCTGGCGATAACGACGACAAGTATCCGTTCGAGGCCACGAACAACATTGCATTCAACAACACCAGTAACGCGTGGATGCATTTCCAAGCCATGTCGAATGAGTTAGCCAGTGCAAAGGTGTTGATATGTCCTAAAGATTTCCGACGGTTGAACAGCGGGGCGAATGATTTCTCCAATACCCCCTTTGGTTTGATGTCAGCCTCGAGACAGGACTTGTCGGTGAGCTACTTTGTCGGCCTGGGCGCGGATGAACTGAAACAGCAATCCGTGCTTGCGGGTGACCGGAACATGGCGACGGCGGAATCCGCCGCGAGTTACAGCAGCTTCGCTCAAGGTGGGGCAATTCAAGTTAGTCCAACGTCAGCCTGGTCAGCCAAAATGCTGCACGGCGCCCAAGGCAACATTGTCTTGGGTGATGCGAGTGTGCAGCAGGTCACCAGCGCTCGGCTTGGAGGTCAACTCCGGGAAGCGGTGAAACTCTACGGCGTTTCCAATAATTACCTGTTGTTTCCGCAGTGAGTTCGGGGCTTCGGGCGTTCTGGTTCGTTC
>JAYUBJ010000279.1:0-6239 GCA_043740915.1 Verrucomicrobiota bacterium | reverse complement strand
AGCCCTTCGATGTCTTCATCCGGGAGCAAGTTGCCGGGGATCTCCTGACGGCCTCCGACATCGGCCAGCGGCAGGATCAAATCATCGCCACCGGCTTTCTGCTTCTGGGCAATATCAACATTGTCGAGGCCGATAAGGACAAGTTGCGGGTGGATGTAGTGGACCAGCAAATCGAAAAGGTGGGCAAGGCTTTTCTCGGTCTGACGGTCAATTGCGCGCGCTGCCACGATCACAAGTTCGATCCCATTACGCTCCAGGACTACTATGGCCTCGCGGGCATCTTCATGAGCACGGACTCCGTGTATTGGACCAAGCGCGGCGTGTGGAGCAGCACGACGGCGATGGAGTTGCCCGAAACCGAGACGGAGCAGCGCCAGCGTGAGCAAGCCCAGCGCGCGCACCAGCAGACCGTGGCCACGGTCGCCGCCGAGCGCGCCATCGCCACGAAGCGCGGCGGTGAACTTGCAACTCAGATCAAAGCTGAAGCCGATGAGGCCAAACGCAAAGCCTTGGCGAAGGAAAAGGCGGAGAGCGACAAGCAGGTAAGCGAATTGGACAACCGTCTGCTGCATCTTGAATTCACGCAGCCGACAAAAGCACATACCTTTGCCACGCGCGATGGGGACAAGCCAGCCGATGGCCGCATCACCATTCGCGGCAACCCTCGTGCGCTCGGTGACAGCGTGCCACGCGGCTTTGTGAAGGCCGTTTTCACCGGCACGCCGCCCGCCATTCCGAGCGGCCAAAGCGGTCGCCTGCAGCTCGCCGACTGGCTGACCAGTTCGAGCAACCTCCTCACGGCACGAGTCACGGTGAACCGCGTCTGGCAGCAACTCTTCGGCGAGGGGATCGTGCGTTCGGTCGATTACTTCGGCCTGCGCGGGGACAAACCGACGAATCCGGCGTTGCTCGACTACCTCGCGGCCCGGTTCGTGCAGCTCGGCTGGTCACAGAAAAAGCTGATTCGCGAGATCGTGCTGAGTGCCGCCTATCGCCAAACCTCGGGCTCCCTGCAGCAGCGCTTTCGTCTGGATGCCGAGTCTATCCGCGATACGGTGCTCGCCGTCAGTGGCAGCCTCACTCCATGCCAGGGCGGGCCGGCGCTGGCCTTGGAATATCCCGAGAACGTCACCGGACTCGACCCGAAGAACGTGAATCCCGTCACTTTCACCCTGACCAAATTCCGCCCCGAACAAGCGGGCCAGCGCACCATTTATCAGCCGGTCGTGAGAGCGAGCTTGCAGAAGGGATCCGCCGAAATTCTGGATGTCTTCGACTTCCCGCAACCCGAGCTGTTCCAAGGCAAACGTTCCATCACCACGGTGGCTCCGCAGGCCTTGTTTCTGATGAATGGACCATTGCTAAAGCCCGAGGCGGGCAAGCTCGGCGATCAATTGCGGAAAGCGCCAGGGTCCGATGATGCGGCTCGGCTTGCGGACCTTTACCTGCGCGTGCTCAATCGCCCCATCAACAAAGTCGAAACTTGCGAAGCCCTCGCGTTTCTCGCCACCTTCGATTCGCCCAGCGCCTCCGGCGATGAAATTCCGCAGCGCCGCCAGCTTGCGTGGACCTCGCTCTGCCAGGCGCTCTTCACCTCCAATGAATTTCTGTTCCGCCTATGAACACCCTGCCCCTTGCCTCCCGCCGACACTTCCTCCGCAACGCCGCCTGCGGTTTCGGAGGCCTGGCGTTGAACGCGATGCTCACCGACCTCGCCATGGCATCGTCGAAATCGCGAGCCTTACCGCAACCGCAGCACCAGGCGAAGGCCAAGCGTGTGATCTTCCTGTTCATGGCAGGAGGGCCGTCGCAGCATGATTTGTTCGACTACAAGGAACGGCTGGCCAAGACGCATGGGCAGCGCCTGGGATTACCGAGCAATCCGATGCCCTTCCCCGTGGGCACCGAGAAGTTTTTGACGTTGGGGCCAATGGCCAAGTTCGCGCCGCGTGGCCAGTCAGGGGTGATCATCTCCGACCTGCTGCCACACCTGCATGTCGTTGCCGATGACATCTGCTTGCTGCGTGGGATGCAGGCGGACAACCCCGCGCATGATCTAGCGTCGCTGCAATTCCACACCGGCAGCTTAACTGATGTTCGGCCTTCGATGGGTGCGTGGATCAGTTTTGGTTTGGGGTCGGAAAACCACAACCTGCCCAGCTACATCAGCATTCAGCCGGGCAACGATGTGCGCACGTATGGCTCGGCGTTTTTGCCGGCGGCGCATCAGGGCACGGTCATCAACAGCGTGCCCACGGATGCGAAGACGCCGGCGATTCGATTCTTGAACGATCCCACTACGACGCCGGAATTGCAGCGGAGGCAAATGGACTTGGTACAGTCGATGAACCAGCGGCTGCTGGGTCGGGTAAAGCAGGACGCGCAAATGGAAGGCATGATCCAGTCCTTCGAGCTCGCCTTCCGGATGCAGGCCGAGACGCCGAAACTGGTGGATCTATCGCACGAGTCAAAGGCGACACAGGATCTCTATGGCATCGGCCAAAAACCAACCGACAAGGCGGGCCGCGCCTGCCTTTTGGCGCGGCGGTTGAGCGAAGCCGGGGTGCGCTTTGTGCAAGTCACGCTCGACGGCTGGGATCATCATGGAGACCTCCGTGGCGCCCTGCCCAACACGGCAGCCATGGCGGATCAACCCTGTGCGGCTTTGATCAAAGACCTCAAGGCGCGCGGACTGTTGGAGGACACATTGGTAATCTGGTCTGGCGAATTTGGCCGTACACCCTGGAGCCAGGATCTGAGCGGCACCGCCCCCATTGAGAAGCATGGCCGCGAACACCAACCGGAGAGCTTCTGCACTTGGCTCGCCGGTGGCGGTATCAAGGGCGGTCTGACTTATGGCGAGACCGATGAGTTCGGCTATCGGGTCGTCGACGGCCATGTCCACATCCACGACTTGCATGCGACCATTCTTCATTTGCTTGGCATCAACCATGAGCGTCTCACCTATCGCTTCGCTGGTCGCGATTTCCGGCTTACCGATATTTATGGCGAGGTGGTGAAGGAGATCATGGTCTAGGCATATCTAAAAAACTGCAGCCACCGGAAGCAAACTTTGAAGAATTACCTTGCCCTTGACCTTGACCCTTGCAAAATACGCGCCGCTGTTGACGTACTGTAGCAGGTTAGGCACCTTTGGAAACGAACGCCATTCGTCGTCTTTTGACGTGGTGGCGGTTCGCAACCCACTAACGATTTTGATCTTTGGGCTAGTTGTTGTCATTCCATTTCGGGATACAATGGTGATAATTTAGCGTCAATTTAAGGTCGCAAGTGTCTGATTCACAGATGGTAGGATACCCAAGTGGCCAACGGGGGCAGACTGTAAATCTGCTGGCTTACGCCTTCGCTGGTTCGAATCCAGCTCCTACCACCACTTTTTCCGAATCGAGCCAGAACCAGCCCAGCAAACTCCAATCCTCGAACCATGCCTTTATCTGTTCGGGTCGCGGAGAAACGGCGGGCGCCAACACTGCTTCTTCCAGGGTGGCCCCGGTTTTCAAAGCGCTCAACAACGCAAATTGATCGGGCCTCAAGCGTTTGTAAAATACCCGGCTCTGGTAACGATGCACGGCCAGGTGGACGGTTTTGCGCGCGGGCGGATGGAGCAAACGCGTGGGTGCATTCGTCCGCTCCTTTTCAACCGCGTTGCTGGTCGCGTGACGCAGGCCGGTCTTGCGTCGCAGTGAAATGAGAAAGTCGTCCCCAGAGTGGTTCAACCGCAACAGCGTGATGTAAGGCTGGAGACGCAAGTTGAGTTCCCCGGCCGCGCGTCCGAGCAGGTCGTCGAGCGTCACCGGCGGCTTGGCCTCGTTGTCGAACGCCTCGATATAGGCCCATTCAAGGCGCGCCATTTCCAACGCGAGTTCGCCGTGCGGCCGGACGCGGGCCGGTTCCGACTCGATGAATTGGACGAAATGTTGGCCGAGATTTCGCAGCGTGAAACTGCTGGATGGATGGCGCTCCAGATAGGCCAGCGCCAGCTTGAGAAACTTGTCCTGCCCCAGCACGGCGCGCACGCCGGGAAAATCGTCGAAGAAACAATCAATGAGGCGATACCAATATTGACGGTTGTAGATTTCGAGCCGCTCAAACGAGGTCAGGCGGTCGTTGGGCTTGATGAATCCGGCGACGACCTCTTTCATCGAACGCCCGTCGATCCAGCGGGGCCGCATGCCTTCCGCGCCGCTCAAGGGGCGCATGATGGCACCCGCCATGAGCCGCTGCAAGGCGCGCAACTCCCCGACGGTCTGCCGTCGCTCAGGCCGGGAGGGCCTCGAACTGGCTGATGAACCGATTGGCTTTGAGCGCTTCATGGTGGACTTCTTCGAAGGATGGAATGCGGTCGTCCCACTCCAGCAGCGTGGCGGTCTTGCCCGCGAGTTGGGTGGCGCGCGCATAAAGTTTCCAGACCGGATCAACGACGGCGTGATCGTGGGTGTCGAGGATGTATTTCCGGTAACGCGAATGGCCGGCAATGTGGATTTGCGCCACGCGGTCGGCGGGAACGTGGTTCAGGTATTCGAACGGATCGAATCCGTGGTTGAAGGCGGAAACGTAAATGTTGTTTACATCGAGCAGGATGCCGCAATCCGCGCGCTCGACGACTTCCGCCAGAAATTCCCACTCGGTCATCTCGCTGGCGTGGAACTCGGCATAGCTACTGACGTTCTCCACCACGATGGGCACCTCGAGAAAATCTCGCGCCTCGCGAATCTTCCGGGCCGTGACTTTCGCGGCCGCGAACGTATACGGCATGGGCAGCAGATCGTGGGTGTACCGGCCGTCCACGCTGCCCCAGCAAAGATGGTCGGAGAGCCAGGGTGTCTGGGTGCGCTGGACGAGCCGTTTGAGCTTTCGCAGATACTCGCGATTCAAGGGTTCGGCGGAACCGAAATACATCGCCACCCCGTGCTGGACCACCCGGTAACGTTCGAGAATTTGATCGAGAATTTCGAGCGGGCGCCCGCCTTCGACGAGGAAGTTTTCCGAAATGATTTCAAACCAATCCACCACCGGCTTCTGGTTGAAGATGTGCCGGTAATGCGGGATGCGCAGTCCGATGCCGACGCCATAATCTGTGAAGCTGTTAAAGCGATTGGCGGGCATGGGTCGTCGTCCAGACCAAATAGCGCGGAGGCCGGGATACGCTCCCGGCCTCCGGCGTGAATTCCAAGGAGCTTAAGCTTTCTGTTTCTTCTTCCAGTCCTCGATGTCCTTCTTGGTGATTTTGCAGCCGCCCTTGCCTTTGCAGGAGTTCTTGAATTTGCAGCCGTTGTCGCCGGTCTTGCAACCGCCGAGGCCTTTGCAATCGTTCTGGCCGCCGCAATCCTGCACTTTGGGGATTTTTTTGGCCGGCGCTGCTTTGCCCGGCTTGCCGTCCTGGTCGGCCGCGTAGCTCTGGTTGATGGCGGCCCCGCTGAGCAGGCCGGAAATCGCGGCGGCGGCGATCATCGTTCGTGTGGTTCTCTTCATGATTTTCCTGTGGTTGTTGTTGTATGCTTTCGAATACCTCCGGGCCACGCACCCGCGTGCGCGGCCCATCAGTGCTTCATTGCGACCATGCTACGCCGGAGACCGGGTTTTGTCCAGCGGGCGAAACTCAGGGTGAATCGTGGCTTGGCGAACGGTGGCTTCGATCGTACATTCTGAGTTGTGTCGCTAAACCCAGCCATCCCGTTTTCCGCAATGGGTCGGAAGCTTTGGGATCGGCTGGCGCGCTGTCGCTTGGCCGGGCGCACTTTTCTCAAACTCTTGCTCCTCGGATTCGTGACCCTCTTCGTCCTTTATCCAAACCCCGTCCTGCTCGTCAAACAGATCCAGCATCTCGCCGACGTCGAGTCGCTCATCCAACCCGACCTGCCCGCCATGGCGGAAATCAATCGCGACATCAACAAGCTGCTGCCGACCAACGCCACGCCCCAAAAGGAATTTCAAACCGTCGAACGCTACGTCTATCAAAAAATAAAATACCAATACGATTGGTACAATTGGGGCAACCTCGATTACTGGCCCACCGCGGCGGAAGTCTGGGAACGCAAGCGCGAAGATTGCGACGGCCGGGCGGTGCTGGCCGCCAGCATCCTGCGCGCGCGCGGCTTCAAGACCGCCCGCATTGTCGGCAACCTCAACCATGTCTGGGTCGCGGTGGATCAGGTCGAAATCATGGGGCCGCAGGCGGACAAAAACTTCCGGCGCGAAGGCGGCAAGGTGGTCATCTC
>JAYUBJ010000278.1:0-6262 GCA_043740915.1 Verrucomicrobiota bacterium | reverse complement strand
ACTGGCCGGGCGGAACAGGAGGAAACGTCGCCATTGGAAACAAGGGTCTGTGAAAGCGCGGGCGCTGCCTCCCTTCCGAACGGCGAGTTGCCGCTCGGGACAGGCTGGTAGCCTGGGCCACCCGTCGGCCCGCTGCGGCCGATTCGGAATTCGGGTTAGACCGCCGGGGAGGTCTGGCATTGCGGGCAAATGCCGAAGAACTCCAGTTTGTGGCTGACCGATTTGAAGCCGTTGCGGACGGCAATTTCCTCTTCAAGCGTGTGCGGAAAGCATTCCTCGATTTCCACCACTTCCGGGCACCGGGTGCAGATCAAATGATGATGGTGCCCGTCCTCTCCCTGTCCTACCAATTCGAAGCGGGCAACGCCGTCGCCAAAGTCAAACCGTTTCACCATGCCCATGCCCTCCAGCAGATGCATGGAACGGTAGATGGTGGCCAAGTCGCAGTCGCCCTTGGGCAGCGCGGCAAAAATGGCCTTGTTGGCCAGCGGGTGCGGATGGCGGCGCAGCACATCGAGAATGGCCTGGCGCGGACCGGTGATCTTGCGGGCGTGCTGGCGGAGCCGACTGGTCAACTCAGTGAGCGGCGCGGCGGCGTGACGATGGGAATGTTTTTGCGGCATGGCGTGGATTCAGTGGAACATCACCGTCAACGTGCCGAGACCGACACCCAACACAATGGCGATGACCTTGGCGAGGTTGAACCGGTGACCGTCGCTGCTTTCAAACAAGATCGTGGTGGAGATGTGCATAAAGATGCCAATGACGATGGCGGTGAGTTCGCGCGTATGAAGCGATAGATTGGTCACGCTGCTCAACGCCATCCCGATCGGCGCCATCGCAGCGAACAGGCCGAGGTAGCTGAGCGCCTGACGGCGGCCCAATCCCGCGCGCAGCAACATGACGAGCAGCACGATGGAAACGGGGTAGTTGTGGAGCACGATGCTCCACAGCAGCATCCGGCGCGACGCGAGGTCGTGGTGGGTCGCTGGATCGCCCAGCGCCATGGCTTCGACGAACGCGTGGAGACACAACCCCAGCAATACACCCATCGGAAACACCCCGGCCGCCGCGTGCGGCGCGTGGTCGTGAGGGTGATGTTCTCCTGGCCCGTGGGAATGACCGTGGTGATCCTCGTGGTGATCGTGGCCGTGATCGTGGCCGTTGTGGATTTCGAGTGCGTGCCCATGCTCGACGCCTTGGGAGAATGAGTCCAGCACGATCTGGATGAAGAAGCCGACGAGAATCAACGAGCCGATAAGGTAATGGCTGGCTTGCCCCTCACCCGTGCCGTGTTCGTAGAGTTCGGGAAGCAGGTGGAGAAAGGTGATGGAAAGCAGATAGGCGCCGGTGAAGGCGTTGAACAACTTGACGTAGCTGCGTTCCTCGAGGTGGAACCAGATCACCGTGAGCGCGCCGGCGAAGATGGAGGAGAGCAGGAGGAAATAGTCCATGACGCCGGGTGCTTAGATTTTATTGCAAACCATTTGCAGTACGTGGCTAAACGAAAGCCCGCCCCGGTGCGGGCGGGCCTGCGGGAACGTCTTACTTCATGAGCAGCATCTGCCGGGCAAGCTTGATCGAACGGTTCAAGCGCCGTTGGTAGTGGGCCGGCAGGCCGGTGTATTTGCGGGGCAGGATGCGCCCGTTGTCCGTGACAAATGTCTTGAGCAAATTGACGTTCTTGAAATCAAGCGCGTCCACGGTGAAGTCAATTTTCGGTTTGGGGCGCGGCGTGCGCTTCTCGGCCATGGAGCCCTTGCCTTTGCCTTTGCCGCGGCCGCCTTCGGACCGGTCGTTGTTGGTTTTACGGGGCATATGAGTTATTTGATTTCGCGATGAAGCGTGTGCCGGCGCAAGAAGGGATTGAATTTTCTCAGTTCAATCTTTTCGGTCTTGAGCTTCTTGTTGCGGGAGGTGACATAGCGCGAAGGCGCTTTGCCTTCCTTGCGCGCTTCCGTGCATTCGATGGTGACGGTTTCTCGAGCCATAAATTAATCCTTTTCCTTGGTCGGTTTCTCCTCTTCGTCGTCCTCCTCGGCCTCCGGCGCCCCGGTGCTGTCCACGGAACCGAGCGCGCCGAGCCGCTTCTGACGCAAGGCGCCGTCGCGTTCCAATTGCGCCTGGGCTTCCACCGTGAAGCGCGTCCAGGGGATCGCCTCCAGGCGGGCCTTGGGGATGGCCTTGGTGGTCAGTTCGCAGACCCCATAGGTTTTTCGCTCGATGCGTTTGAGCGCCTCTTCGATTTCGTAGATCGCGTCCTGATCGGAGGAAAGCAGGCTGAGGGCAAAGTCGCGGTCAAAATTATCCGTGCCTGAATCGGCCATGTGCAGGCTGTAACTGGACATTTCCTCGGCCGACTCCTTGGCCAGGCCGCTCATTTGGTGCAGCAACCGCTCCCGCAGATCCAACAGCGTGCGATAATATCGAATCCATTCCGTCTTCACCTTGGCATCGCCATTGGGTTTGTACTTCGCGGCGACGGCAGTGCCGAGGATGGCCGCGGCCGTGGCCGATCCGAGCGCTTTACCCCGCGCCAACGGGCTGGCGGCGGGTTTTTTTGCCGTAATTTTCTTCTTTGTCACAACGCTATAAACTGGCTTTTGACCCGCTGAAATTCCCTTCGCCCACGGCGAACACTACTTGTGAATCCCAGCAAGAGTGCGCGAATGTAACAAACGAAAACAAATACGCCACAAAAATGTTCAAGGATTTTCGAACCACCCGGATCCGCCCTCCCCATCGCCGTGCCGTGATCGCCCGCGCGCGGCAAAATCAACCCTTCTCGATACAGGCGTAGGCGTTGTGGCTGTGGATGCTCTCGTAGTTTTCAGCCTCCACCTTGTACCAGGTCACGTCCGGGTGCGCATTTAACTGCAGGGCGACATTGCGCACGAGATCCTCGACAAACACCGGGTTTTCGTACGCGCGCTCCGTCACCGCCTTTTCATCCTGGCGTTTCAGCAACGAGTACAGCTCGCTGCTGGCCGAACCTTCCACGATGGTGATCAGGTCCTCGATCCAGATCGCCTTGCGGGAGCGGATTTGCACGGTCACGCTGCCGCGTTGGTTGTGCGCGCCATATTTGCTGATGGCCTTGGAACAAGGACACAACGTGGTGACCCCGACGATCACGGTGAGGACGAAATCAATTTCCTTGCGGCAAGCGGTCGCGTCGAAACGCGCCGTGTAATCCATCACGCTGGCCATGCCGGACACGGGCGCCGTCTTGGTAAGAAAGAAGGGGAACTCCATCTCCAGGTGCGCGGTTTCGGATTTAAGCTTCTGCTGCATCGCGTACAAAATATCGGTGATGTTCTCCACATGCACCACGCCTCCGTGGGCATTGAGCACCTCGATGAAGCGGCTCATGTGGGTTCCTTTGAACTCCTTGGGCAAGTCCACGTACATGCCGATCATCGCAATGGTGTTTTGGAGCGAATGCGCCTTGTCGCGAATCTGAATGGGGAAGCGCAAGCCGCGCACGCCCACCTTGTCGATCCGCAGTTCGCGATGGTCGCGCTCGCTTTGCTTGTCGTGCAACGGCGCCCGGGCCTTGACCTCGCGGGCCACCCGCGCCGCGGCCACCTCGGAATCACTGATTCTCAACATGCCCGCAAACTAGCAGCCCGCGCCGGGTTTGCCAAAGTAATTCCCGCAAGCATGGAGAAGCACCGGCAACCCGACGCCGCGTGAGGGCACGCCGCCTACAGCGTTTTAGGCCCGGTGCCCGCACCGGGCGTCCGACTCTGGATCGGAGTTGTTCCCAACCGGTGCAGGAGTGATGTGCGGCTCAGCCCGGCAACTCGGGCGGGTCAACCACCTCGTCCGGCTCGGTAATGACCGGGGCGATGGCTTGAAGCTTGTCTTGGGGGTCGAGGTTGACCAGTTTGACGCCCATCGTGTTGCGGCCCGCTTCGCGGATGTCTTTCACAGGCGTGCGCACCATCTGCCCGCCGACCGTGATGAGCATGATTTCATCGTTTTCCTTCACGGTCAGCGCACCCACCACGACGCCCGTCTTGTCACCGACTTTCATGGTGATGCGCCCTTTGCCTCCGCGCGATTGCTTGCGCACGCCGCTCTCGGACTGGACCAGGTATTCGTCGAACGAGGTGCGTTTCCCAATACCGTTTTCGCCGGCGACGAGCAGGGTCGCATCCGGAACCACCACTGCCAGGGCCACGACTCCATCGCCCTTTTCCAAGTCAATCCCCCTCACCCCGCCGGCGGATCGGCCCATCGAGCGCACGTCGGTTTCGCTAAATCGGATGCTCATGCCGTGTTTGGTGATGAGCACAACGTCGTCGCCGGGATCCTTCACGTCGTTGTTTTCCACAATGCCGCCGCGCGTGAGCTTCACCTCGATGAGCATGTCGCCCTGCTCGATGCCGATGGCGATGATGCCGCCCTTGCGGACGTTGCCAAACTCGTTGAGCGAAGTCTTTTTCACCGTGCCCTGCTGCGTGGCGAAGAAAAGTTCACCCGGCTGCTGCCAGGTGGTGTCCTCCTTGTTGGGACCGATTTTCGAGAGAATGCGGATCATGGCGGTCACCTTTTCCTCGGCTTGCAATTCGAGGAGATTCGCGATGCTGCGGCCTTTCGAGGCCCGGCCCATGTCGGGGATTTCGTGAACGCGCTCGACGTACACGCGGCCGCGGTTCGTGAAGAACATCAGGTAGTCGTGCGTGCTGGCCGTGAAGAGATGCTCGATAAAATCCGACTCCTCCGGGGTGTCGCTTTCGCGCGTGGACATGCCAATGACGCCCTTGCCGCCGCGGCGCTGGGCGCGGTACGCCGAGACGTTGGTGCGCTTGAGGAGACCGCCATGCGTGAGGGTGATGATGACCCCCTCGTTCGCGATGAGGTCCTCGATGGCGATCTCGCCTTCATCGGGGATGATCTCGGTCTGGCGCGGCGTGGCGTGCTTTTCCTTGATCGCCTGAAGCTCCGCCTTGATGATCGTCATCACGCGCGATTCCTTCGCGAGAATATCGAGGAGATCCTTGATGACCTCGAGCAGCGCCTTGTATTCCTTCTCAACCTTGTCGATCTCCAGGCCGGTCAACTGATAAAGCCGGAGGTCGAGAATGGCATCCACCTGGCGTTCGCTCAGGGCGTAGCGGCCGCTGGTAAGGCGGGATTCATTGCGGATGAGAATGGCCCACCGCTCGACCTGGTCGCGGCTCCACTCAAACGCGAATAGCTTGACGCGCGCTTCGTCGCGGTTCTTGCTCGCGCGAATGATGTGGATGAACTCGTCGAGATTTGCCAGGGCGATGAGGTAGCCTTCGAGCAGTTCGGCGCGCTCCTCGGTTTTCTTCAATTCAAACCGGGTGCGGCGCAGAACCACCTCGCGGCGATGTTCGATGTAGCACTGGATAATTTGCTTGAGATTGAGCGTCTTGGGCCGGCCCCGGTCGATGGCGAGCGAATTGACGCTGAACGAGACCTCCATCTGGGTGTGCTGATACAGGTTGTTGATGACGACCTTGGGCAGGCCGTCCCGCTTCAATTCGAGCACCAGCCGGCAATGTTCGTCCGACTCGTTCCGCATCGCACTGATCTCGGCGATGATCTTTTCATTCACCAGATTGGCGATATTTTGTTCCAGCGCCGCCCGGTTGACGTTGAAGGGAATCTCCGTGATGACCAGTTGCTCGCGGCCACCCTTCAGCTCCTCGACGCCAATGCGGCCGCGAAGTTTGACGCTGCCCTTGCCGGTCGTGAAATAGTTCTTGATGCCCTCCACGCCGCAGATGAAGCCGCCCGTCGGGAAATCCGGGCCTTTGATGAACTTCATCAACTGGGGGATCGTAATCGCGGAATCGTCGATCTGGGCGCAGATGCCGTCAATGACTTCACCCAGGTTGTGCGGCGGCATGTTGGTGGCCATGCCCACGGCGATGCCGGTGCCGCCATTGACCAACAGGTTGGGAAACGCCGCGGGAAAGACCCTCGGTTCGGTCAGGCGCTCGTCGTAATTGGGAACAAAGTCCACCGTCTCCTTGTCCATGTCCGCCATCAGGAGCGCGCCCAGATGCGTGAGGCGGGCCTCGGTGTAACGCATCGCGGCCGGCGGATCATCTTCGACGGATCCAAAGTTGCCCTTGCCGTCCACCAGCTTCTCGCGCATCACCCAGGGCTGGGCCATGTGCACCAGCGTGGGATAAATCACCGCCTCACCGTGCGGGTGATAGTTGCCGGAGGTGTCGCCGCAGATCTTCGCGCACTTCATGTGCTTGCGCCCGGGAATCAACGA
>JAYUBJ010000277.1:0-6268 GCA_043740915.1 Verrucomicrobiota bacterium | reverse complement strand
GATGGTAGGCCATGGTCATCGCTTCCGCAAAACGCTTGGCCTCGTCGTAGCAACCGCGCGGGCCAATGGTGTTCACGTTGCCCCAATATTCCTCGGGCTGGGGATGCACCAGCGGGTCACCGTAAATCTCCGAGGTCGAGGCAATCAAAAAACGCGCGCCCTTGTTTTTCGCCAGCCCCAGCGCCTTGTGCGTGCCCAGCGAGCCGACCTTCAAGGTCTGGATCGGCAGTTCGAGATAGTCAATCGGGCTGGCCGGTGACGCGAAATGCCACACGTAATCGACCGGCACATCCAAAAATATGAACTCCGTTACATCCTGCTGGATAAACTTGAAGTTCGGGTTGCCCCCCAGATGCGCGATGTTGTCCACCGAGCCGGTGACAAAATTGTCGATGGCCACGACCTTGTGCCCCCGCGCCAACAGCAGGTCGATGAGATGGGAGCCGAGAAAACCCGCGCCACCAGTGACGACGGAGGTGGGCGGGCGGGTTTGGGCGGGCCGCTGCTTTTTTTTAGTCATTTCGGTTGCGTCGGGCCACCCAGCGCCAGGCTACTTCGCGCCGGTTCCCAACAACACGACCGGTATCGTCCGCAAGAGGATTTTTAAGTCAAGCCACAACGACCAGTTGTCGATGTATTCCAGATCGAGGCGCACCCAGTCCCGGAAATCCTTCACGTTGCTGCGCCCGCACACCTGCCACAAGCAAGTCAGGCCGGGCTTGACGCTCAACCGGCGGCGATGCGCGAGGTCGTTGAACCGGCGAACCTCGTCCACCGGCAACGGGCGGGGACCCACCAGGCTCATCTCGCCACGCAGCACGTTCCAAAGCTGGGGGAGTTCATCGATGCTGTGTTTGCGCAGCAATCGGCCCACCGGCGTGATCCGCGGGTCGTTGGTAACTTTGAAAACCGGGCCAGCCAGTTCGTTGAACGCGGCCAGTTCCTGTTGCCGCTGCTCCGCGTCGGTCTCCATGGACCGAAATTTCAACATCGTAAACGGCCGGCCATTGAGCCCGCTGCGCTGCTGACGGAAGAAAATCGGGCCTGGCGAACTGAGCCTGATCAGCAACGCCGCCGGTAGCATGATAAACGGCCCCACCACGAACAGCATCAGCCCCGCCCCCACCACGTCGATCAGTTGTTTCGCCACCCCCTGCCACGAAGCCTCGGGTGCCGAGCGGAAAACCAGCGTGGGCCGGCCGTAGAAATCGTCCACGGTGGTTTGCGAGATTTGGGTCTTGAAGAAATCCGCCAGCAACCAGACCTCCACCCCTTCCAACTCGCACACCTCAATCGCCCGCTCAATTTCCCCGAACAGGGTGTGCTTCGCGCTCAAGATCACCCCATTGGCGGAGTGTTCATGCAGCAAATCCGCCAGTTTTTCGGCGGGTGCTTCGTTCAGGTCGAAGCGAGCCAGGATTTCGATGTCACTCTGGGATTTCTCCTCGAGTTCGGCCTGCAACCGGGTGGTTTCCGCCGGCACGCCAATCAGGATGAAGCGTTTGAGAATTTGCGCCTGGCCCAGCTTGGTCCGGCCCCAGTGCCGGATCAACTCCTCCTTGGCCATCACCAGCAGAAACGCGAGGCCGCCAAAAAGGATGATCACCGAGCGCGCCAATTGCTCGCGCAGCAAAAACATCGCGAAGATGACGCCGATGACGGACAAGAGGCCCGCCTTGAACAGCCGCCAGGCCGCCAGCCGGCGCGAGCCCAGCAAGGGGCGGTTGTAAAACCCCTGGGATTCCAACAAAAAGAAGGCGAGCGGAGCGATCAACAAAAACAGCCAGAGATAAATCTCGAACGGCTGGATTTTGTCCATCTTGGGAAAGGCATTCTGTGCCTGCACGCGCAACCAGTGCGCCAGCCAAAAACTGAGCGTGAACAGGCCGGCGTCCACCACTTGGTGGATCTGCTTGCGAATCTGGCGCTGGCGGCGAAGCATGTTGGTTCGGCGGCGCTACCGGGTTGCCTCCGGGCCGGCGGCCACCTGAAATTCCGGCACGGCGGCGGCGATAAATTCTTTCATCCGCTCGAAAGTAGCATCTTCTTCGCCGGGCCGACAGGTGGAAAAACACGTGACATAGGCCCACCGTTGCAACACTCCCTTGCTTTAAAGCTCCCTCGCCATCCACCACATCCGCTCCGAATGTCGCGCGGTAAGCCGGTTCTCCGCAACAAACCAATATACATACACCCCGCGCGCCGTCACGGGCCGGCCTTGCCCGTCCGCGAACTGCTTGCTCGTGGTCAATTTCATCACCGATAAATCATACGGCCACGGTTGCCTCATCGGGATCGTGGTCTCCTCGGTCCGGTCAATGCTCCACCCCTGCCCCACCAGGCAGAATTGCGGTTTGTGAATGCTCGTGCGATCCGTACCCATCAGCACCACGCTGAGAAAAGTGCTGAAGCCGTCCGGTGCCGTGTAGTTTCGCCGGCCAAAGGTGGTGTCCTTCGGCAGGGAAGTGATCTCGATCGGCGTCACGGCCACGGGCTCGGATGAAAAATGGGGCAGGCTCTCGGGCAAAGCCACGGCCAGCCCGTTGGTGCCTGGGATTGCCGTGAGCTTCAATCCGGGCTCGCCAAGCCGTTGCGCGGCCTTGAGTTTCAGCAGCACACCCGCACTCGCCCCGATACACCCGAGCGTCACAACCAGCAGAATCCATTGCGCCTTTTTCATGTCGCCCTCCCCGCACCCGGCAACGGCTGGCGGTCTTCCCGCAGCCAGTAACCCAGCGCCAGCACGCAACCGATGGCCACCGCGAACGTCACAAAGCCCGCCCAATCATGCAGCCGGGCGCCCGCGTTTTGCCCAAACGCTTCGGCGGTGAGGATGACTCCGGTGATGCGCACCACGTTTCCCACCACCGCCAATGGCACGGCGATCGCCACCATCAGCAACCGCTTCCACGTCGACTGGAAACTGACAAATCCGTAAATCGTCGTCAGCGCCAGCAGCGCCACCAGGCTGCGAATGCCGCTG
The DNA here is from genome assembly GCA_043740915.1 of Verrucomicrobiota bacterium. GTDB lineage: Bacteria > Verrucomicrobiota > Verrucomicrobiia > Limisphaerales > JAYTXL01 > JAYTXL01. Next base: position 3,285 of record JAYUBJ010000277.1, on the reverse strand, counting down.
CACGCCGGGGCAACGTCATATTGGAACGTTCGCTGCGAATCAAAAATCTGCGAGCCCTCGCGGAGCACGTCGATGCCGAGCGCCCCGTGGCTGATGGCCACGGACACCCGGGTGACCAGCAGGCGCAGCGGAAAAGTGATGTTCTCCGCCCAGTCGCCCAGCGGGAGGCAAAACGAAAAAAGAAAAAATGGAAAAAAAGTCGCCGCGAGCCAGCGGCGGCCCCACACCAGGCCAGTCAAGCCATACAGGCCCGTGAAAAAAGCGATGACCGAGAACTTGGGCTGCTGGACGGTGAAGGCGACCACGTGCAACGCCAGCGCCACCAACACCAAACCCAGCGCCGGCCACCAGTTCGCCTTGGGCACATTCCCCAATTCACGCCGTTTCCACCAGAACAAGACCATCACCACCACAGGTATCAAGGCGCCGTGTTCATCGTCCGCCGAGGTGCGATAGATGAAGCCAAGCCAAGTGAAGAGTGAACCGCTGTCCACGTAACCCAAAGTCGAGTTACCCAATAATTGGAACAGCGCCAGCCAGCCGGCGAGCAGGCTGAAGAACAGCGTTTTGTCCGGCAGCTCCCGCCAGCACTTCCCGAACTCCTGGCGAAATTCGTCGAGCGCGTTTGGATTGTTTTCTTCGGCGGTCATGCAACTGGAATCATTCATCACGGACTGGCCTTGCCGTTGCCAGTTCTGCCGTCCCGCAACAGATACCACAAGAACAGGCAGTTGTATTTGAGATAACGCACCCCCAACCGGCGCGGCTCGCTCCCCAGCCGGAACAACCAGGTCAACCCCCACCGTTGCATCCATCGCGGCGCGTCCGGCTTCAGCCCCGCATGCACGTCGAACGCAAAGCCAACGGAAAACAACACCCCGCGCGCCAGCCGGCTTTTGTTGCGATGGATCCACGCCTGCTGTTTGGGCGTGCCCAACCCCACCCAGATGAAGTCCGGGGAAAGCCGGTTGATCTCCTCCACAATCGCCGCCTCCTCCTCGGGTTTGAAATAACCGTGGCGCCCGCCCACAATCGCCACCGCGGCATTGGCTTTGTAAAAAAACGCCTGTAATCGTTCCAAACACTCGGGTGACCCACCGAGAAAATAATGGGTTTGCGACGCGGTGCTCGCCTGGATGCAATAACGCATGAACTCCGGGCCATACACGCGATCCGACAACTTCGCCCCCTGCCGGTTCAGGCACCATACGAGCGGCATCCCGTCGGGCAGGAAAAAATCCGACACGCTTGTGAGCTCTGCAAAAGCGGGATCATGCCGCCGCAGCGTGACGATATGCGTGTTCACAAATTCCAGCGCGCTGACCCGCGGCTGCTGCGCCAGCACCCGGCAAAAGGCCGTCAGCGCGGCGTAGTCGGTCGCCTGCAGCACTGTGCCCAACACGCTAAATGTGGGCCACGCCGGTTCGGATCGATCCGCCGATATCAGTATTTTCATGGCGCTTGCCGGCTGCGGAAAAACGTAATCGCTTCCCAATTCCCGCGGCCAGACCCGCGGGTGGCCAGCTAGGTTCGTAGAATTTTTGCGAGCGTGGTCGTGGTCGACTTCCCCTGCACCAGGGCGAGCAGGACAATCCGGCCGCCTCCGTTTTCGACGGTCTGGCGTTCGTCCTGATTGAGTGTTTCCAAAGTGTAATCCCCCCCTTTGACATAAATGTCCGGCTGGGCCAGGGCCAGAAAATGGGTGGCGGCTATTTCCGGGAAAATGAAAACTCCGTCCACGGATTCCAAGGCAGCCAAAACCGCCGCCCGATCATTTTCATTATTAATTGGACGGGTTGGCCCCTTGAGTCCGCGCACGCTGGCATCACTGTTGACTCCCACGAGCAGGGTATCGCCCTGTTGGCGCGCCGCTTCCAGATACGTCGCGTGGCCCACGTGCAGCAGGTCAAAACAACCGTTAGTGACCACCAGTTTTTTTCCCTCGCGCCGCAAACGCTCCCGCCACGGCAGCAAGTTCTCCCGGGATAAAATTTTCGCCCGAAAACTCATGGCAAAACTTGTCTCATAATCCGACCCCTTGGCAACCAATACTTTGGGGCAGTAATCGTTGACTAAGATATCTGCGGCGACGTATTCCGCTGAAGAAATTTTTCGACCCGCACCCAAGCTTCCGCTTCCGTAATCTCATGCAGACAATTCGGCGTGGGAAACCGGCAATAATCCCGGCACGGCTTGTACACACAGGGTTTTCCATCAATCCACTCCGCCCGTGGATGCACCGGCGCGATTTCTTCGGGCAGGGCCGGCCCGAAAATTGTCAAGGTCGGCAGCCCGCAAATCGCCGCCACATGGCCCGGCCCGGAATCATTCCCAATGAACACCACGGCGCGGTCCAACACCCCGGTCAACTCGGTCACATTTTTCGCCGTAAAAACGTCGCCTTCCCCATGACTCAACCACCATGCGCGTTGGGAACCATCGCAGACGACCTGGACCGTAAAAAGATGCTGCCGCAGTCGCGTCACTAGATTTTGAAAACGCTCCAACGGCCAAACCCGAACGGCTTGCGCCGCGCCGGTATGAATCACAACAATTTCCGCACCACCTCCCGTTTGCTGCCTCGAGGCCACGGACTCCGCCAGCTCCAATCCCAGCGTCTCGGCGAGTTTTCGCCAGTGCCCGTGCCGATGCATGTGGGCCCGTCGCTCGAGTGACTGCGTCAGCAGCGCACCGCTTCCGGCGCGGGGAAATCCAATCCGTGTGCCCACCCCGCTTAACCACATCACCGCATGATCACGCGGATCCCAACGCGCCGAAACAGCCAGATCAAATTTCTCGCCGCGCAACTGTCGGATCAACTGCCACAGATTTCGCCAAGGCCAGAGCCAAAGCCGGTACTTGCCGCAGAATGCCGTCCAGGGCAGGTCGCAGCCAATCACTTTAACTTCCGGCCAGAAGCGTGGCTGCAGGTCGCCTGCGTAATTCTTGGCCAAAACCGTGACCGCGAATTTCTTGGACGCCGCCGCGAGAAACGGACTGGCCATCGCCAGATCGCCCAAACCCCAGAGTTCCAGCACGAGCAATTTCTGCCGGGGCGACGTCGGAAAAGGCGCGGGGATATTCATCTTCCAGCCGGAACCTGATTGGCTATGATCGCGAATGGCAAGCGCCGCGCATGATATTCATTCCCGGACTACCTTCCAGCAGAATTTTGCCGCGCGTTCCTTATGATCTGGCCAACGCACCGGCTTCCCGCTACATCATCCCCCGGATGAGCGGCACACACGATTCTGTCATGGTGGTCGTCACCACCTTCAAACGGCC
>JAYUBJ010000276.1:0-1846 GCA_043740915.1 Verrucomicrobiota bacterium | reverse complement strand
CAGCAGATTCATCGTGTAAATCCCCGGCTGATCCGTCTGCGAAAAACCCGCTTCGCCTTTGACCAACTCGACCTGGGTGCCATCCGGTTTGCGCAACGTCGCCGCCAGGTTCGTGGATCCCCCCATCGCCGAAAACGCCACGGTGTCACCGACAAAATATTGCGCGGGCCGGGCAGTCTGGGCACCGCTTTGCTCCAGAATCGAATAGAGCAGCGGAACAAACTTTGAGGAGAGCGCGAGCTGGCTGTCCTCGGGGTGCCAACCGGCGGTCAACACGAGCAACTTGCCTTTGCCGACGGTGGTTTCAATGAGCGCCGCATCGCCGTTGTCAAATTTCGCCAGGATCCGCGCGCCGGGAATTTTCGAGGCATCCAGGCGGCGATGTTTCCAAAAATGAATCTTGGTGAAGTCGCTGAACCGCGGATCGGCAAACGGCGCGAAGAGCGGATGGCGGAAATCAATTTCGCCGAGCATCGTGTACCCCGGGCCCACGGCCTCACTTGACGCCAGGCCATCCACTTCCAATATACCGCCGAGAGTTTGCGCCAGCGCGGGCGACCGCAGCAGGAGGAGCACCGTGTTGCCCTCCTCCTTCAAGCGGCGGCGCACGGCTGGCCAGCGCGCCTCCGGCAGCGCATCCGCGATGACCAGCAAGGGCGTGTTTTCCAAGTCCGGCGGCAGCAGCACCGCGTCCGCACGACGGACGACCACTTGCGCGACCTGCCGGCGGGTCTCCTGAAAACCGCGCTTCAGAAAATAAAGCGGCTGCGTGGCATCTTGCTCGGCGTCGTTGCCCAGGAAAAGGATGTTTACCCGCGCCGCCTGCGCCGAAACCACAAAAACGGTATTGTCGAAATCGTCGTCATCGCCGCGCAGGATCAATCGGTCCACCGCCAGGCCGGTCGGAGGTGCCGGCGCCGGAACCACGCGGCTTTGTCCCGGCGGCACATAAACGTCCACCGCCGCACCGGCAAAACTTTTGCCGTCGGCGAGCGCCCAGCCAATTTGAAACTGCTCCTTTTGTGAATCGGACGCGTTGCTCACCCGGACGCGGATTTGTGCGTCCGCCGATTTTTTCGCGATGTCCTCGGCCTCGGCGACGAGTTGCAGACCGGCGTTGGAACTCCGTTTCGCTTTGACCGGATCGATAACCAAATCAATGTTCCGGGGCCACTCGTACGCCTGCAACGTGTCCAGGCGGCTGCCTTCCTGTAAATCGCTGATGAGCACAATCTGCCGTTGCCCGGTGAACTGTTTGTCATTGGGTTCGGTCAGCGCCTCAGCCGCGGTGACCAGGGCGTTTCCAAGGTGCGTTGAATACCAGCCGGGCTTGGCCTCGCTGAGACGCTTCGCCGCCAGCGGCGCCCGCTCGGCTACGGCGGTCTGCGTCCATTGCTCGAAGGTGATGAGGCGGTTCACCGTGCGGTCGAACGTAAAGAGCGCAACCTGATCGGCGGGGCCGGCCTGGCGCAACTGCGCCTCAACCTTCGCACGCGCGTCCGGCCAGAGTGCGCCGCGCTGCATGCTGGCGCTCGTGTCCACCAACAGGACGACCCGTTTGCCGGGGCCGATGGGCGGGCTATTATCACTGGAGTGTTGGATGAATGGACGCGCAAAGCCGAGCGCGAGCAGGCAGAGCACGAGGCAGCGCAACAGCAGCAGCAGAATGTGCTCGAGCCGGCTGCGCTTCGTCACGCGCGGCGGCGTGGGCAGCAGAAACATCAGGGAACTGAAAAGGGTCCGTTCCTTCGTGGTGCGCCGGATGAGATGAAAAACCACCGGCAGGGCCACCGCGAGCGCGCCGACGAGAAAAAGTGGAGTGAGGAAGTTCATGCGGTTTCCCTCC
>JAYUBJ010000275.1:0-1849 GCA_043740915.1 Verrucomicrobiota bacterium | reverse complement strand
AACCCGGCCTCGGCAGATACAACCCCGCATTGCCGGGCACCGGTTCGACAATGATGCCCGCGATCTGGTCCGGGTTCGCCGCAAACGCCGCCTTCACCGCCTCAATATCATTGAAAGGCAAAACAATCGTGTGTTGCGTGAACGCCGCCGGCACGCCCGCGCTGTCCGGATGCCCGAACGTCAGCGCGCCCGACCCGGCCTTCACGAGCAACGAATCGGCGTGGCCATGATAACAGCCGTCGAACTTGATGATCTTATCGCGCTTCGTGAATCCACGCGCGAGGCGGAGGGCGCTCATACACGCCTCCGTGCCCGAGTTGCACATCCGCACCTTGTCCACACTCGGCACCGCGGACTTGATAAGCCGCGCCATCGTGACCTCGAACGGATTTGGAATGCCGAAACTCGTGCCATGATCGGCTGCGGCCTTCACCGCCGCGATGATTTTCGGATGCGCATGGCCGAGGATCGCCGGCCCCCAGGTCCCCACGTAATCAATCAACTCGTCGCCATCCACCGTCCAGACATGCGCACCCCGGGCGCGATCGACGAAGAAAGGCGTGCCACCCACGGCACGAAAGGCGCGCACCGGCGAATTCACGCCGCCGGGAATGTGTAGCAGGGCCTCGGCGAAGAGCGCTTCAGATTTGGCGCGAGTAATCACCAGGTAATTGTCAGGAGACCCGCGCCGCGAGTCGAGCGCAAATTCGACGTGTGAACGATGCCCATTTGCTGTTCCGTGAGTGCCAATGGGGCGCCTTCACCGCTTCTCCTCGCTGAGAGCGGAATGCTGCCCATCTTGAAAAAGCCGTGGAACCGGCGCGGACGCGGCCTGGGCGACCTCGCGACCAACCCGAAATACACGACCGGCTGCGGCCAATGACCGTGATGGGGGACACCGGCGTGCTCGTGGCGCTGATTGATCCAGACACGAAGGAACACGCGTGGGCGCGGGCAGCGGCAGCGCGCCTGCCGGTGCCGTTTCTGACGCGTGAGGCCGTCCTGATGGAAGCCATGTTTGTGCTGGCCAGGGACGGGTATGACGCCGACGCACTCTTTGAAATGGCGGAAGCGGGCATCATCCTTGCTCCCTGGCGGCACTTTATTGCGTTCAGAATTTTTGATTCCATGCCGCCGTGGAATACTTTTCGCGCACAAGCTGATCGATGGCTGTGCCTGAAAAACTTGTCCGAACTTCCGTTGCATTCCACGCCTTCTTCAACACGGCTTTCACCTGGTCGGCGGGCCGTTCCAAATTGCTCAGAAATTCGCGATGCGCGCGATGCTGCCGATAAGCAGGTTCCTTGGAGGGCCGAGCAAGTAGAAGCTCGATGAGTGTCAGGTCGAAATCCAGCAGAAAAGTTCCGTGAAAGAGCAGCGAGTTTCGTCGCCGCCGCTGGGCGTTGCCGGAGAATTTCAAAGCGCCGAGGGCGAGGTCCGTGACGCCTTCGATGTGGACGGGGGCTGGGAGCAGGGGCTGCAACGCCTGCCGGTGACGCTGCATGACGAGGGCGTTGGTTCCGGTGATGCTGGCGGTCGGGCCCGCGGCGTCGATTCTCAAGACCAGGGAGTAATTCAGGCAGCCCGGCCCTTGCACCACGGTTCCGCCGCCGCTGCAACGACGAAGGATTGGAATGTTTCTTGTGTGGCAAGACTCGACCTGCACTTCCGTGGCGATCTTGTTGGCATAGCCCACGACAACGAAATAATCCTTGGATTCCCAAAAGCGGAGCACTTCATCGGCGCCACCGGTTTCGCATCCGTCCAGCAACGCCTCGTCGGCGGCGAGGTTTTGCGCGGGCGTGGCCAGGGTCAAATCAAGGCAGTTCATCCTAAAAGCGGAAGTTAA
>JAYUBJ010000274.1:0-1850 GCA_043740915.1 Verrucomicrobiota bacterium | reverse complement strand
GCATGGCGGTACCGGACTGGCCGACGACCTACGGCTACAACATGTTTCTGTTTCCCATCTCGAAAATGGTGGGCGGGATTTTGTACGAACACAGCCATCGATTGGTGGCTTCCGGGGTGGGTTTCTTGACGACGATCCTGGCACTCTGGCTTTGGGTGCAGGAGACGCGAGGACGTGCGCGGTGGGCGGGTGTGGTGGCGATGGCCCTGGTGATCTTTCTGATGGGCGTCCGGCAAATGCCGGTATTTCTCCTGCTCGCGGCGCTGGCGCTGATTACTATCGGAGTTGGCTTTTACTATTTCAATCGCGACCGCACGGCGTTGCGCTGGCTGGGGGTCGTCGCGTTTGCGGCGGTGATTTTGCAGGGCGTACTGGGCGGTGTCCGCGTGACGGCAATGAAGGATGAAATTGGGATATTTCACGGGGCGCTGGCGCAAATGTTCTTCGTCCTGGTCTGCACCATCGCCTTGTTCACCTCGCGTTGGTGGAAGGAGAACGCTGCGGTCGGTGCCGAAGCCGGGGTTCCCTCGGGCCTGCGCCGGCTGATCACAGTGGTCACGGCGGCGATTTTGCTCCAACTCGCCCTGGGCGCGACGATGCGCCATCAGCATGCCGGTCTGGCGGTGCCGGATTTTCCGCTGGCTTACGGGAAAGTCTGGCCGGCGACGGATGCGGCTTCGATGGAGGCGATCAACCGGGAACGGATGGATGTCCGTGATTTCAAATCCATCACCGTGCCGCAAATATATTTGCACATGACGCACCGGATCATGGCGTTGTTGATTGTGCTCGCGGTTATTTCAATTGCCTGGACCGTCTGCCGCCAACTGGGATTCAAGTCGCTCCTGTCCAAACTTTCCCTGGCGTGGCTCAGTTTGATCGTCGCCCAGGCCATGTTGGGCGCGGCGACCGTGTGGAGCAACAAGGCCGCCGACGTGGCGACGTTGCATGTGGTGGTCGGCGCATTGAGCCTGCTGACCGGAACCGTGGTGACCCTGGTGTGCTTTCGCCTGGCACGCAATCCTGCCCCAGCACGTGCGCCCGTCGACACCCGGCAAACGCTTCCGCCTGCAGGCCGGGCGGTTGGCACCGTTTAGCGCCGCGATGAAAGCCACCGTCCAACCATTCACTGAAACCGCTGCGGCGGACAAGAGCCGCTTTACGGTCATGTCGGAATTGGTGAAGGCGCGGCTGAGCCTGCTGGTGTTGCTGACGACCCTGGTGGGTTTTTATCTCGGCTGGCGCGGCCCAATGAACTACCTGCTGATGTTTCACGCGCTGTTGGGGACCGGCTTGGTGGCGTGTGGGGCGGCGGCCTTGAATCAACTGCTGGAACGCGAGCACGACGCAAAAATGCGGCGCACGGAAAGCCGCCCGTTGCCGTCGGGCCGGTTGCAACCGGACACCGTGCTGGTCCTGGGGGGCGTGATGTCCGGCCTGGGATTGATCGAGCTGGCACTGGCCGTAAATCCGCTGACGAGTTTGCTCGGCGCCTTGACCCTTGGCAGCTACCTTTTCATCTACACTCCGCTGAAACGGAAGACCACGCTCAACACCGTCATCGGGGCGATCCCCGGCGCCTTGCCGCCATTGATGGGGTGGACGGCGGCGCGCAACGAAATCACGGTGGAAGGCTGGTCGCTTTTCGCCATCCTGTTTTTCTGGCAACTGCCGCACTTTCTGGCCATCGCGTGGATGTATCGCGAGGAATATGCCCAGGCGGGATTTGTAATGCTGCCGTCGGTGGATCCGGACGGCCAGCGCACCGGTCGACAGGCGGTGAGCCACACGCTCGGCCTGCTGCCCGTGAGTTTGTGCCCGTTCCTTTTCCATCTGGCCGGCGTGGTTTA
>JAYUBJ010000273.1:0-1851 GCA_043740915.1 Verrucomicrobiota bacterium | reverse complement strand
GAGAGGATGAGCGAGCCCGGGTTCACCTTGTCCAGGTTCGCGTACTTGGGCGCAGTGCCGTGGGTCGCCTCGAAGATCGCATGGCCGGTGAGGTCGTTGATGTTGCCGCCGGGCGCGATGCCGATGCCGCCGACCTGCGCCGCCAGCGCGTCGGAGAGGTAATCGCCGTTCAGGTTCAGCGTCGCGATGACGTCGAAGTCCTCCGGCCGGGTCAGGACTTGTTGCAGCGTGATGTCGGCGATGGCGTCCTTGATGAGGATTGCGCCGCCTTTCAGCGCAGCCGCTTGTTCGTCGTTTGCGGCGGCTTCGCCTTTTTCTTTTTTGGTCCGCTCCCAGCGTGCCCAGGTATAAACTTGGTCGCCGAAAATCCGTTCGGCGGCGGAATATGCCCAGTCACGGAACGCGCCCTCGGTAAACTTCATGATGTTGCCCTTGTGGACGATCGTGACGCTCTTGCGTTTGAAGCGCAGGGCGTATTCGACGGCGGACTTCATCAGTCGGATCGTGCCGACGTTGGAGACGGCCTTGATGCCGAGTCCGACCTGCACCGGGATGTGGGAGGCATCGTGGTCGGGCGCGGCGAGTTTCATGTAGCCCGCGATGGCCTCGTGGGTGCCAAAGCGAATCTTTTTGAAATCCTTCGGAAATTCTTTCGCAATGAAATCGAGAATCTTTTGCGACTCGGGCGTGCCGCCGGCGTATTCGATGCCGGCGTAAATGTCCTCGGTGTTTTCGCGGAAGATGGTCATGTCCACCTTTTCGGGACGCTTCACGGGCGATGGCACGCCGGTGAAATACTGCACTGGGCGCAGGCAGACGTAGAGGTCGAGCATCTGGCGGAGGGCGACGTTGAGCGAGCGGATCCCGCCGCCAATGGGCGTGGTGAGCGGGCCTTTGATGCCGACGAGAAATTCCCGGAAGGCATCCACGGTGTCGTCGGGCAGCCAGTTGTTGAACTGCTTGAAGGCGGTCTCGCCCGCGAAGACTTCCATCCAGGCAATCTTGCGCTGGCCGCCGTAGGCTTTTTCCACGGCGGCATCCATCACGCGCACGGAGGAGGCCCAGATGTCGGGACCGGTGCCGTCGCCCCGGATGAACGGGATGATGGGATTCTTCGGGACGGAGAGCTTGTCGTTGGCGAGGGTAATTTTTTCTCCGGCGGGAACGGTGCAGGTGGTGTAGGGCATGGAACTGGTTTCGAGTTTCGGGTTCGGAGTTTCGGATTTAAAGATGCGTGCGCATCGTTGAAGCTGGTTGGTAAAGTAGCAGCCGACGTGAGGAGGCTCTAACTTCCTCCGCGTGTCGGGTCAAAAAACAGGGATTTTGGAGCCTCGTCACCTCGGCTGCTACGATGATTCGAGGAGTTTTCAAACAGGCTTTTAGGCGACGGCGGTGAGTGACCGGGCCGCTGAGGGTAGGATGGCCAACTGCTCCTTCACCTTGGCCACGGCATTCGACACGGTCAGGCCGTGCTTTTCGCGCAGATAATCGACGGTGGAGGCGTGCTCGATAAATTGGTCGGGCCAGGCAATGCGCACCACCGGGGTGGTGATGTGCTGTTCGCTGAACAATTCCAGCACCGCGCTGCCGTAGCCGCCCATGAGTGCGTGGTCCTCCATCGTTAGCACCACGTCGGCCGCCTGGCCGAAAAAACCGTGCGTGCCGGCGTCGAGCGGTTTGGTGAAGCGCGGATTGATGACGGCGCAATCGCAACCTTCAGTCGTGAGTTGCGCGGCGGCTTTGCGGGCGAGACTCTGCATGTTTCCCAAACCAAAAATGGCGACCTTGCGTCCGCTGTTTTGCGAATAATTTTGCACCACTTCGGCCTTGCCGATTTCCAGCAGGGCCGGC
>JAYUBJ010000272.1:0-1854 GCA_043740915.1 Verrucomicrobiota bacterium | reverse complement strand
GACACGTCATCCACACTCAAAAGCGGCGGAGCAACACCGCACTCCAAAACCTGGCGGACGTTCGTGGCACCTTGATCCGCGCGTGAGCGTCTTGGACTGCGGCCGCTGCTGCGCCGCTTTTCGGGTGGGCGTGTTTACTCCAGCGACGTGGCTCCTGTCCCAACGGCAATCCAAGACCTGGCGGAATCACGAGTGCTCCGCCGCCTTCACTTCACGCCGGCTTTGGTGGCAGCTTCAGGCTCAGCAGAGCGAAGCCCGTGATGTGCCGGTGCTTGGTCTTGTCGGCAGTGTAACCCACATCTTCGCCGCGCGGCGACAGGATTTGTGTCCTTACGGCGGCAGCCAGGCGCATCCCTCTTTCTTGCAGACCATTTGCCTGCGGTTGGAGAAGCCCGGAGGGCCGCTACTTGAAGAGCCGTGGGTGCAACCCACGGTACGTCGGCTGTCTTCTTCGACCCGGAAAGAGTCGAACTCGTCCCGCTCGTTTGTGGACCTGATGTTCAACCCCGGCCGGGGTTGTTCAATTCCGGGCTCGTACCGTGGGTTTGACCCGCGGCTAATTCACGTTGAAACCCTTGCAGGATTCGACTCATCACGACCGTCGAGGTTGCCAGAAAGCGAAATGCGCACCCAGGGATGCCAAGTGTAACCCGGCGCGGAGGATGCTTGGTAGACGACCCTCCGGTTGAATTAATTGAACTTCTGGCCGTCTGCTTTGTCCTGTCTTGTGGCAGCGCAAACGAGTAAGAGCAACCAGTCATGCCGGTGGAATCCAGATGCGCCCAGTGCGAAGTTGAACTGACGAAAGATTCCGTCGGGGCGCTTTGTTCCCGCTGCGCCAGCGAACAAAGCGGCGCCGCCCAAGCGGGCCAGCGCACGTCCAAGTTGCTGGAGAAAACGGTGATCGTGTCGCCGCCGGAAAAAACTCCCGGCGCCACCCCGACCGTCCCAGGCGCCTCGCCCGGTGTGAAAAGCCGCTTTTTTGGCAACTACGAACTGCTCGAAGAAATCGCCCAGGGCGGCATGGGCATCGTCTACAAGGCGCGCGATCTGAAACTCAACCGCACGGTCGCGCTCAAGATGATTCTCTGGGGCCAATACGCGACGGAAGCGGAGGTGAAGCGCTTCCGCACCGAGGCGGAGGCCGCGTCCAATCTCGATCATCCGAACATCATTCCAATCTTCGAGGTGGGCGAGCACGAGGGGCGGCATTTCTTCAGCATGCGTTTCATCGAGGGCGGAAATCTGGGCGATCACCTCGCGGATTACTTCCAGGACTTGAAGCGCGCCACCCGGCTCATGGCCACCCTGGCGCACGCCGTCCACTATGCGCATCAACGAGGCATCCTGCACCGCGACCTCAAGCCGGCGAATGTCATGCTCGACAGCCAAGGCCAGCCGCACGTCGCAGACTTCGGGTTGGCCCGGAAGGTCGAAGCCGGCGCGGACGCCACGCACAGCGGGGTCATCATGGGCACACCGAATTTCATGTCTCCGGAACAGGCAGCCGGCGGGAAGACCCAACTCACCACCGCCACCGACATATACAGCCTCGGCGCCATTCTCTACCTGTTGCTCACCGGCCGGCCGCCCTTCGAGACCGAATCGCCGTTGGAGACTTTGCGGAAACTCACCACGGAGGAGCCGGTCGCGCCGCGCCGACTGAATTCCCACGTGGATCGTGACCTGGAAACCATCTGCCTCAAGTGCCTCGAAAAAAATCCCCAGCGCCGGTATGGCTCGGCGGAAGCGTTGGCCGAGGATTTGGAACGCTGGCAGCGGCGTGAGCCGATCGCCGCCCGGCCCAGCGGCCCGGTGGAACGCGGCGTGAAATGGTTGCGTCGGCACCCCGCG
>JAYUBJ010000271.1:0-1860 GCA_043740915.1 Verrucomicrobiota bacterium | reverse complement strand
TGAGTGCCATCGAGGCGTCGGGACAAATCGATGGGGTCGCCCACGGAAACTTCCTGCGGATTCACCTGGTAGGCCCAGACTTCGAACTGGGTGAGGTTGGCCTCGCCGTAAATCGTCGCAAACGCGCCATCCACCGCGTCCGCACCGTGAGCGACTTTGACGCGGCCAATGCGCGGAACATTGTAGCGCGGATCAAAAGTCAACCACTCCTGCCCGAGATAGACTTCGCAATAGGCGTGAAAATCCATCGGGGTGCCCGGATCCACGTAGCCAATATCCGGCAGGTGCCCGGTCACGTAGCGGGCCGGCAGATTGAAGGCGCGGCAGAGCGCGATGGCCGCATGGGCGAAGTCGCGGCAGACGCCGTGGCGACGGGCGATCACCTCCGAGGCGCAGAGATCGGGCCGCCCGGATCCGAAGCGGTATTCGACGTTGTGGTGGACCCAATCGCAGATGGCTTGGACGCGCGGAAGGCCGTGGGTGGTCTGTCCGAATTGATTCCACGCAAAATTCAGCAGCTTGTCCGAATCGCAATAACGGCTCGGCAACGTGTAGCGCAACAACTCAAAAGGGAGTTGGCCCACGGGCAGGATTTGGCCCGTCACCTCGCGGCTGTCCGGCAGGGAAGAGACGGCGACCAGGGCATCGTGACGAATTTCATTGCGACCCGGCATGAACATCGAGCGATACGTGATATTGCCGTGCGAATCCTGAAACTCATACGAAGGGAGGCCGATGCCGAACGAAAGTTTCTCCTGCATCACCAGCACGCGCCCTTCGAGCCGCGGCCGGAGCACGAACAGCACCGACGTGGGTACGGACGTATCGTAAGCAAGGTTGCAACCAACCCGGACCGTGAGATTCGCTGACGTCCAATTCATAGGCCCTGGTTTTTATTTATGAAGGAAAACCCGACATCGCCGCGAGCACGCCGAGCCGGTGCGTCAGGCGCAGGTTTTCGGTGGCATCCACCGGGCAGTCGATGATCGTGAGCTGGTTTGAGCTCAATGCGGTGCGCAGCACGGGGGCCAGTTCGTCCGCCGCCTCGATGCGATAGCCGTTCGCACCGAAGCTCTCGGCGTACTTCACCAAATCGGGGTTGTTGAAATCCACGAACGCCGGCCGGCCAAACTGCTGCATCTGCTTCCAGCGAATCAAGCCGTAGCTGCGGTCGTTAAACACCAGCACTACGAAGGGCGTTTCCAGGCGCGCCGCGGTTTCCAATTCCTGCGAATTCATCAGGAATCCGCCGTCACCCGTGACCGCCACCACGCGGCGATGCGGATGCACCAGTTTGGCCGCCACGGCGCCGGGCACGGCCATGCCCATCGCCGCAAAACCGTTCGAGATGATGCAGGTGTTGGGTTGCAGGCACGGGAAGAGGCGCGCCAGCCACACTTTGTGCGCACCCACGTCCGAAATGACTATGTCGTCGGCGGCGAGCGCAGCGCGGAGGTCGGCGAGGACTCGTTGCGGTTTCAGCGGGAAGGAATTATCCAGACGACCCTCTTCCTGTTCGTCGCGCAGCATCTGTCGGAATTGCGCGCCGTGCGCCGCGGCGTGCGGCGTGGCGAGTTGCGCCAGCGCGTCGAGCGAGGAGGCAATGTCGCCCACGACGCCAACGCTGACAATATAGGTCGCGTCCACTTCGGCGGGCGCCTGGTCCACATGCACAATTTTTTTGTCACGTTTCGGGTTCCAGGAACGCGGCGCGTATTCCACGACGTCATAGCCGACCGCGATGATGAGATCGGCTTCCGCGAACGCGTGGTTTACGTAGTCAGGCGATTGCAGTCCGATGGCGCCAAGGGCGAGTGGGTGCGTGTCCGGAATGACCCCCTTGGCCATGAAGGTCGTGGC
>JAYUBJ010000270.1:0-6323 GCA_043740915.1 Verrucomicrobiota bacterium | reverse complement strand
GAATTTTTTCAATTCGTCTTCGTTCTTCTGGCGCTCGACAAGATACGCCGCGTGCGCCTTCGCGTCTGGAATCACGCCCAGCAACGGCTTCTCGGCTGGTTCGGTCGAACTCGCAAACACGCCGTACAGCCCATAATAATCCTTGGCGAGAAGCGGGTCGAATTTGGGGTGGTGGCAGCGCGCACACGGTACGGTCAATCCCATCGTGCCGCGCGTGATCACGTCGATCCGGTCATCGATGATGTCCGATTGGTTGTTCAGGAACCGGCGGCCCAAGGTGAGGAAGCCCAGCGCAGCCAGCGCGGATTTGTTTTCACCCAAGGGCAAACTGTCCGCCGCGATTTGCTCGATGAGAAACCGGTCATAGGGCAGATCTTCGTTGAAGGCGCGGATGACGTAATCGCGGTAGGTGTAGGAATAGGCATAGCGGCGCTGTTCGTCACCGGCCAGGTAGCCTTTTGTGTCCGCATACCGGGCCACATCGAGCCAGTGCCGCGCCCAGCGCTCGCCGTAGCGTCGCGAGGCCAGCAGCCGATCCACGAGCTGCGGGTAAGCCCCGGCCGACTTGTCGTTCACGAACACGGCCACCTCCTCCGGGGTCGGCGGCAGGCCGGTCAAATCAAACGTGACACGGCGGATCAAGGTGCGCCGGTCCGCCGGCGGCGACAGGCTCAATCCCTTGGCCTCGAGCCGGGCCAGCACGAACGCATCCACCGGCGACTGCACCCGGCGCTTGTTTTTCACCACGGGAATCGCCGGCGACTTCACCGGTTGAAAAGCCCAGTGTTGTTTGGCGGCCAGTTGCGGATTGAGCTTCGCTTGATTCCCCGTGCGGGGATCGGGCGCGCCCATTTTGACCCACGTTTCCAAGTCGGCGATTTGTGGCGCGGACAACTTCTTGTTCTTCGGCGGCATCTGCAAATTCTCGTCGGTGTAGCGCACCGCCTTGATCAACAGGCTTTTTTCCAAGTTGCCCGGCACGATGCCCGGGCCGGTGTCGCCGCCTTTGAGCAGCGCCTCCTTGGTGTCGAGCAGCAAACCGCCCTTGACCTTCTCCGCCTCTTTGCTGTGGCACGAGTAACAGTGCTCCACGAGCACCGGCCGGATTTTCTTTTCGAAAAACTCCAGGCCCGCCGGATCCTCGGCGGCGAACCCGACACTGGCGCAGAGTCCGGCGACCGGCCACACCAGCACGACTCGAATTTTGGCAAACAGCTTTTTGATCATGAGTTTGGTCGAAGCACCGTAAACCGGCGAAGGCTAATCCACAAACATCAACTCGTTGGAGAGCAGCAGCACTTGCGCGTATTTTTCCCAGGGCTTGAGGGTCCGGGGAATTTTCTTGGGATCGATGAAATTGACCTTCGCGTCCCACACCATCGCCATGCCGTTGGCCGCCTGCTCGCCGGCGTCGATCATCTGGATCACCGGCGCCCATTGGAATGAGTCCGCGTTCACATTGGCGCGGCCATCGACCACAAAATCAACGGTGTCACCTTTGCGCACTTCCACTTTGGCGACCTTGGTCTCCGCCGTGGTGTTGTGCACAATCCACCGCCCCAGCTCGCCCAGCCGGCTCGAGGCCAGCGTGCCCCGCACGCCGTCGCCCGCGGCGGACTTGTGCGTGAGTTCACCCTGGATGCTGACCTGCCCGTCGCGCGGGGCGACCCAGCGGCGGATGGCGGAATAATTCGTCAGCCCGGCATGACCGCCTTCCGCCGTGAGCAGCACGTGGCCAACCTTCGGATCGGGATACGCGGGGCCGCCCTGCCAGGCCGTTCCGGTGAAATGCGCCAGCCGGGTAAAATGGGTCACTGAGTGCGCGCCTTCGTCGTAGCCGCCGTAGCCGTACTGCCAGGCCACCGCCTCCGGAATTGCGGAGGATTCCGCCGGAAGCTGCTCCAGAAAATCCCGCGCCAGCTCGATCTCATTCGACGTCGGCTCGCGTTGAAAGGCCGCCAGATAAAGGTCACGGACGCGCGCCTCAAACGACGGTGCGTGCTTGAAGCTTGGTCGGTCGGTGAGGTTTCGCACCCGCTCCTGGATGAACTGACTGTTCAACATGAACAGTGCTTGCGGTGCCACGATGGTTTGAAAACGTTGCGGACTCGACGAATCCGGACTCGCAAAGTCAAACGTGCGAAATAAATTCGGCAGATCCTGCCGGTCGATGAATCCGTAAACCGTACGCCGACTG
This sequence comes from Verrucomicrobiota bacterium, assembly GCA_043740915.1. Classification (GTDB taxonomy): domain Bacteria; phylum Verrucomicrobiota; class Verrucomicrobiia; order Limisphaerales; family JAYTXL01; genus JAYTXL01. The sequence continues at coordinate 4,126 of JAYUBJ010000270.1, read as the reverse complement.
GAAAATGGCACCGTCGTAATATCCACCGGCTGACCGCCGATGGCCGGATCCAGCCGGCCGGAAATCGCCAGCAACGAATCGCGCATGGCCTCAAAGTCCAGCCGGAGGCGGTTCATGCGCCAGAGCCATTTGTTTTCCGGATCGCGCTGGGCGTACGCCGGATTTTCCTCGCTGCTTTGTTGATACACGCTCGAGAGCAGGATGAGCCGGTGCAATTTTTTCAGCGACCAGCCGTCCTCCATGAAACGGGCCGCCAGGTAATCGAGCAGGCCGGGATTCGTCGGCGGATCCGCGCGCAAACCAAAGTCGCTCGGCGTGCGCACCAGCCCGGCGCCGAAATGATTCAGCCAAACCCGGTTCACCAGCACCCGCGCCGTCAACGGATTGTCCCGGCTGGCGATGGAACGCGCGAGTTCCAGCCGCCCGCTGCCGTTGGTGAAGGCCTGCCGCGGGTCGCTCGACGCGATTTCGAGAAACCGGCGCGGCACTTCCGGCCCCGGCGTGCCCGGATTGCCACGGAGATAAACGCGCGGATTGAACGGCTGCGGCCGGTCTTCCATCGCCATCGCGCGCGGCGGCGCGCCGGGATGCGAAATATCCACCGCCGCCACATTTTTCTTCAGGGCCTCGATCTGCGCTTTGACGCCGTCGTCGAAAAGAAAATAATTTCCGAACTGGTCGCGCGGCGGATTCGTCGGCGCCTCGGTGGCGTAAAGGAGTTGCCGCAGCTGCTCCTCGCTGGCAGCGGGCAGCGCCGTCGGCGGCGGTGGCTTGGTCTGGCCGGCGGGCGGAATGAGTTTGGCGTAGTTCGTGCCGGTTTCCAACCACCGCTTGTCCACGGCGGCAAACAATTGACCGTAACGGTCGGCCACCTGCTTGAGCGTCGCCGGTGGTTCGCCGGAAAACATTTTGGCGACAACTGGATTGAGCGCGTTGGTGGGAATGTTGTTGGCGGCAAAGCGGGCCGCGAGTTCCTTCGCCTTGACGGCGAATTCATTTTCCGGCAGCGCCGCAAACGCCACCCACGGCGAAAAAACCGGGTGGTTCGTTTTGCTCCAGGCCTTCAGGCTGTTCTCCCAGCGACGATAAACTTCCATGTTGAGCTTCCGCTGGCCGCGCACCAGGTCGTCGCTCTTGGCGGCTTCCGTGATGTTCCGCGTGTCAAACAGCGCCATCAGATAATCACCGCACTGCGAGCGCAGCCGGGCGAGCACCGCTTCCTCATTGGTCAAAACGTAGGTGTTGAGCGCGTCCTGCTGCTTCTTCAATTCCGCGAGATAATTCGTGTAGGCCGGATGCAGCGGCTGCTTCATCAGTACTGGCTTGGTACCTGGCTCGGTGGTGCTCTTGAACACGCCGTAGAGCGAATAATAATCCTTCGTGGGTATCGGATCGTATTTGTGGTCGTGGCAACGGGCGCACGTCACGGTCAGCCCCATCGTGCCCCGCGCAATCACATCAATCCGGTCATCCACAATGTCCTCTTCGTTGTTGATGAACCGCCGGCCCAGTGTGAGAAATCCCAGCGCAGCCAACGGACGGTTGTCCTCCCCCAGCGGCAATTTATCCGCCGCAATCTGCTCGATGAGGAACTGGTCGTAGGGCAGGTCCTCGTTGAAGGCCCGGATCACGTAATCGCGATAGGTGTAGGAATAGGCGTAACGCGTTTCGCCCGCGCCAATGTAGCCGGTTGTGTCCGCATAACGCGCCACGTCGAGCCAGTGGCGGCCCCAGCGTTCCCCGTAATGCGGTGAAGCCAGCAGGCGGTCCACCACCTTCGTAAACGCATCCGGCGAACGGTCGGCCAGAAAAGCGCCCACCTCCTCCGAGGCCGGCGGCAACCCGGTCAAATCAAAGCTCACCCGGCGGATCAACGTGCGTTTGTCAGCCTGGCGCGACGGTGCCATCCCCTGCCCTTCTAGGTTGGCCAGCACGAAAAGGTCGATCGGCGATTGCACCCAGCGACGGTTTTTCACCTCGGGCAAGTCCGGCATTTCCACCGGTTGAAACGCCCAGTGCGTACGCACCTTTGCCGGATCGGCGGCGAGCGTGGCCCCCGGTTTGCCGGTGCGCGGATCCGGCGCGTTCAGCTTCACCCACGTCTCGAGATCGGCAATCTGCTCGTCGGGCAATTTCTTTCCTTTCGGCGGCATCTGCAAATCCTCGTGCTTATACCGGACGGCCTTGATGAGGAGACTTTTCTCGAGATTGCCGGGCACGACGCCGGGGCCGGTGTCACCGCCTTTGAGCACAGCGTCGCGCGTGTCGAGCAGCAATCCACCCTTGGGTTTTTCGCCGTTTTGACTGTGACATTTGTAGCACGACTCGACGAGAATCGGCCGGATCTTCTTCTCAAAGAACTCCACGCCCTTTGCATCCGGCTCCGCCGCCACCACGCCCAGCGGACCGACCACGGCAAAACACAACGCCAACGCCGGCCGAAGCAGTGCGAACTTCAACGACGGCGTTTTGCGTTTGCTCAATTGTGTTTCGATCAGATCGGACACGCGGTTATTCCAGACTAAAACTGCCGCAGAACGTGGCTGAAAATCCAGTGCTGGGTGGCACAGGCCACTGGCCTGTTCCGGCGGGCTACCAGCCCGCTGGGGTTTTCGGCGGCAAGTTGCCGCCGAAAACGGGCTGGTCGCCCGGGCCACCCATTTTTCAAACCGGCTCCCAGAAAAATATCACCGTTCGGATACGAAGTGCCACACCGTTTTCCCTTCCCGAAGGGATTCGGCACCGACCCCGTAGCGCAGGCGTCCTCGCCTGCGAGTTTCGGTCGCGTCTCGCGGCCAGATCCGTTCCCCGGGGCGCGGACGCCCCGCGAACTCGCAACTGGGGACGGCTGCGCTACGCGCGCAGACTCAGGATTGCCTGCGCCGCGCGGGCGCTGGCGCCGGAGCCGCCCAAAGAATCGATCACCTTCGCCAGCTTCGTTTTAACGACGCCGCGCCGCGCCGGGTTATTCAACAACTCGAGCGCTGCTTTGGAAATTCTTTCCCCCGTCGCCGCCTCTTGAATGAGTTCGGGGAAAATCACCTCGTCGGCCAGCAGGTTCGGCATCGCCAGATATTTCACCCGGATGATGCATTTGGCGATCTGGTAGGTAAGCCATGACGTTTTGTAAATCGCCACCGTCGGCACGCCAAAGTAAGCGCACTCCAGGGTCACCGTGCCCGTGGAGGCGATGGCGACCTCCGCTGCGGCGAGCGCCTCGGTTAGGCCGCCGATTTGCACGTGCAAACTTGGCGCGAGCACATCGGGAACCGTCACCAAACGCCTCAACTCTTCGTTGGGCAAAATCATCCGGAAAGCAACCGCCGGCGTTTCCATTTGAATCAACCGGGCCGCTTCCAGCATGACCGGCAGGTGCCGTTTCAATTCCCCCACGCGGCTGCCGGGCAGCAGCAGGACCAGCGGCGTTGAACCTTGAACCTTGAACCTTGAACTTTGAACTTTGAACCGTTCGATCATCGGATGCCCCACAAACTCCACGCGCATGCCGGGCGCGTGTTCCGCATACCACGCCTTTTCGAACGGAAAAATGGCGAGCAACAAATCGTAATCCCGCGCCATCTGTTTGGCCCGGCCCGGACGTGACGCCCAGACCTGCGGCGAAACATATTGGATGATTTTTGGTTTCCAATCGCCACACCTCTGGTCGCGAATCTTTGCGCGAATCGCGGCGGCGAACCGGCGGTTGAAGCCGGAGAAATCCACACAGATAATGAATTCCGGCCGGCGCTCACCGGCGAGCGGCAGCAATTGGTCAAACAGCCGCTTGAACTTGAGGTAATTCTTGACGACCTCCCACAGGCCGATGACCGAGTGTTGCGTGAGATCGAATGCCAGTTCCACACCCGCCGCCGCCAGCTTGGGCCCGCCCGCCCCGAAGAACTGCGGAGTGGGGAGTGCGGAGTGCGGAATCGCCAACTCGGCCCGCAACGCGTGGACGAGCTCCGCCGCCAGCAAGTCCCCACTCGCTTCCCCGGCGATGAGCATGAAAGTTTGCGGTTTCATTACCTATCCTGCAATCCCAACGAGTAGGTGACGACGTGAGGAGTCTCCAACTTTCATTCCCATCTTCATCCAATCGGCGGTCGCTTGATGTTTCCCGCTTCCG
>JAYUBJ010000269.1:0-6335 GCA_043740915.1 Verrucomicrobiota bacterium | reverse complement strand
AGGGTTCGACCCCAAGGAAAAGCTCGGCGTCGCCGAGTCTCGCGAGGCGAGACGAACCGCACTGGAGCGTGGTCGGGAACGCTATAATATCTTCTGTTCCCCCTGCCACGCACGCACCGGCGACGGCGACGGCATCATCGTTCAACGTGGGTTCACAAAGCCGCCATCATTGCACGAGCAACGCCTCCGCGACGCCCCGCCTGGACACTTTTTCCACGTGATCACCAACGGCTATGGCGCGATGTATTCTTACGCATCGCGGATCTCGGCCGCGGACCGCTGGGCGATCATTGCGTACATTCGTGCCCTGCAACTGAGCAGAGACGCCAGAATCGCCGACATTCCCGGCGCGGACCGCCCGGTTCTGGAAAAGGAGATCGCGGTCCAATGAGTCCCATTACCGTTGCTTCCTCAACCAAAACCGCGCCCGCATCGCCCCCCAAGATATCCGAAAGCGCCTTGCCGCAGTGGCTCGCGCCGACCCGTCAGCGCGCCTGGATGGTCGGAGGGGCGGGAACGTTGCTCGCCTTGGTCCTTGCCTTCGCGATGCCTCGCGTCTTCCTTCCCGCATATCTCTCAGCCTATGCGTTCGTGCTGGGAATCAGCGTCGGCAGCCTTGCGATCTTACTATTACATCACCTTGTCGGCGGCCAGTGGGGATTCTTGATCCGCAGGCCGCTCGAAGCCGCCACGATGACCCTGCCGTGGATGGCGTTATTGTTCCTGCCGATCGCCGCCGGTGCCCGAGGGTTCTATGACTGGGCCGACCCGGAGATCGTCGCGAACTCAGCCGCCCTCACCTTCAAGCACGGCTACCTAAATCTGCCGTTCTGGCTCTTTCGCGCAGCATTGTATCTGGGGCTCTGGAACGCGATCGCGCTTCTCGTTCAGCGCAACTCTCGGATGCAGGACAATACCGAAGACCCCGCTCCCACGCGACGGAACCAAACGATCGCAGCACCCGGCTTGATTGTATTGTTCGTCACGGTCACGTTCGCCACAATCGACTGGATGATGTCGATCGAGCCGACGTGGTATTCGTCGATCTATGGCGTCATGATCCTCGTCGGCTGGGTCCTCAGCGCACTCACGGCGATGACCATCGTATCATCATGGCTCTCCACTAGGGGACTGCTGCAAGAGGTTGCGCTGCCGGTGGGATTTCACGACCTAGGTAACCTCACTTTGGCATTTGTGATGCTCTGGGCCTATATGTCGTTTTCACAATACTTGATCATCTGGAGCGGCAATATCGCGGAAGAGCTTCCGTGGTATCTCAGTCGATCCGACGGCCTTTGGCGATATATTTGCATCATTCTGATGGTTTTCCACTTCTTCGTGCCGTTCTTCTTGCTTCTGGTTCGAGAGAACAAGCGCGAGTCGAGCCGGTTGTGGAAAATTGGAGCGTTCGTGCTGGTCATGCAGTTGGTGAACACTGTCTGGTTGATCGTTCCCGCGTACAAAAACTATCAATGGGTGCAGGTCTTACTTGTCGCGCCGGCGCTCGCGGCAGTCGCGGGGGTCTGGGTCTGGTCGTTCACTGGCAACCTGACGTCGCGCCCACTTGTGCCGCGCCACGACCCGTTGCTGCAAGAGGCGATCGAGCACCACGGCCACGGCGGCGGAGGACACTAAAATGCTTCCCGACGAAAGCCAGAGCCAAGCCAAACCCGGTTATGAAGTCCGCGACACCAATGTCCGCTCTGTCATGATCTTCATAGTCGCACTGACACTTTTCCTCATGGTCTGCCAAGCCAGCCTCTGGGCGATGCTCAAAGGCCTCGGCGGCGGCGCGGCCGAGGCCGGCCCGGCACTCCACATGCCTGCGATGGCCGATGATGAATATCTCAAGCTCCGCGCCCGCGAGGACGCAATTCTCGTTCCGAGCGACTCTGTCGACAAGACCTCGGGCATGGCCCGAATTTCAATCGACCGCGCGATCGAGCTGCTCTCCGAACGCGGACTCTCTCCGAAGGGGACCGGCAAGACCGAGGCCCAGATGAATAGCCACTCCGGCCAGGCCATCCCAGCCGAGCCTGTTGACGAGGTCAAGCAATGAACCAATGGACTAAACAAGTGCTGGCAGGTCTGCTCCTTTACATCACCGCGCAAGGCGAAACGCAGGCACAGGAAATCAAGGGGCCCGAGGTTGTCATGCTCAGGAAGGTGGCCTTCGAGCAAAACCTCGACGCCCAGCTTCCGCTCGACACGCCCCTTCGCGACGAAGCTGGTAACGCGGTGACGTTTGGCGATTACTTCGGCAAAAAGCCGGTCGTGCTGCTCTTCGGCTATTACGAGTGCCCCATGCTCTGCTCGCTGGAACTCAACGGCCTGGTGCGCAACCTTCGGGCGGTCACGATGTCGGTCGGCAACGAATTCGACGTCGTGATGGTGAGCATCGACCCGACTGAAACCGGGAAGCTCGCCGCTGCCAAGAAGGCGGGATATGTTCGCAAGTATGACCGTCCGGGGTCCGAGAACGGCTGGCATTTTCTGACAGGTGATGGCCCACCCGTGAAGCGACTCTCCGGTGTGGCGGGATTCAAATATGAGTACGACCCGAAGAGCCGGCAGTATGCCCACCCCGCCGGTCTGATGGTTGTCACTCCTCAAGGGAAGATCAGCCGTTACATCTACGGCGTCGACTTCCCCGCGAGCAACCTTCGCTGGTCGTTGATCGAGGCGTCCGCCGGCAAGATCGGCTCGCCGGTCGATAAGATTTTGCTCATGTGCTTTCACTACGACCCGTCCACGGGGCGTTACAACTTCGCGATCATGAGATCCGTCAACGTGCTGGGATTGATTGTCCTAGGTTCGCTGTTAACTTTCATGCTGACGAACTTCTGGCGCGAACGGAGACAACGTCTCACTTCCGCGGCGTTGGTCGGTGGTTCCTCGTAGGGTCCGATCTCGCCAACCCGGCAATCACTAATGAACTTCTTCCGGTTCGCCCCCGGCCTAACGGCAAGAGTGACGAAACGACCATGTCAAATTTCACATTGCTACCCGAACGTGCTTCCACCCTCGCCGGATGGGTCGACGGGGTTTTCTACTACGCTCTTGCGATCACCGTGTTTTTCACGGTCTTGATCTGCTTCCTGATCCTGTTCTTCGCAGTCAAATATCGCCGAGGCTCACATGCGAATCGGTCCAACCCGTTGACTCACAACACGCCGCTTGAGATATTCTGGATCGGTGTTCCCCTCGTCATCGTGATGACACTCTTCTGCGTGTCGACTTATGTTTACTACCATCTCTACAAGTATCCCGCAAACGCGATGGAAGTTTACGTCCTGGGTCGACAGTGGATGTGGGAGATGCAGTATCCTGAAGGCCGCCGCGAAATCAACATGCTGCACGTTCCCGCAGGCCGCCCCGTCCGACTGACAATGACCTCTGTGGACGTGATTCACGACGTGTTTATCCCAGCCTTCCGGATCAAACAGGATGTCGTTCCCGGCAAGTACAGCACACTTTGGTTTGAGGCGACCAAGCCGGGAACCTACCGCCTTTTCTGCGCGGAGTATTGCGGCACGGAGCACTCGTATATGCTCGGCAAGGTTGTCGTGATGGAGCCTGCCGAATACCAGTCCTGGCTTCAGGGCGGCAGCGTCACCGAATCGATGTCGTCGGAGGGGGCGAAGCTGTTTACCCGTTACGGATGCAACGGTTGTCATGGCAAAAACGCCACGGTCCGCGCCCCGATGCTGGACGGCGTGTACGGCCACCCCGTGCCACTTTCGACCGGCGGGGTGGTGACGGCCGACGAGGCCTATATTCGCGACTCCATTCTTCTGCCCAGGTCCAAAATCGTTGCCGGTTACGAGCCTGTAATGCCCACGTATGAGGGGCATATCGATGAAGGGGACCTGCTCAAGCTGATCTCATATATCAAATCCATCGGAAATGGGAAAGGTACGCAGCGATGAGTACGATTGATGCGGCGGGAGGACATAGGCGCAGCCCCTGGCGCCGCGAAAACTATCTCACCGCCGATTACGGCATCTGGTCGTGGCTCCTGACGGTTGACCACAAGCGGATCGCCTTGCTGTACATGATCTCGGTCACCGCCATGTTCTTCGTAGGTGGAATCGCGGGAACGATCGTTCGCCTCGAACTTCTCACCCCGGCCGGAGACCTCGTCGAGCCCGATACGTATAATAAAATGTTCACCCTTCACGGCGTGGCGATGACGTTTTTCTACCTCATCCCCGGCATTCCCGCCGTGTTCGGCAACTTCCTGGTACCATTGATGCTCGGGGCGAAGGACCTAGCGTTTCCTCGGATCAATTTGCTGAGCTGGTATCTTTACACCATCGGCGCGGGCATGGCCGTGGTGGCGATCGTGATGGGGGGCGTCGACACCGGATGGACCTTTTACACGCCCTATTCCACGATGTTCTCGAAAACCGCCGTTGTACCCGCGGCGCTCGGGGCGTTTGTGGTCGGCTTCTCGTCGATCCTCACCGGGCTGAACTTCATCGTCACAATCCACAAAATGCGTGCGCCCGGGATGACCTGGTTCCGCATGCCCCTTTTCCTCTGGGCGATGTATGCCACCAGCCTAGTCATGATCCTGGGAACGCCCGTGGTCTCGATCACGATCCTGCTGTTGATCCTCGAACGTGTCTTTCGTATTGGCATCTTTGACCCGGCGCTCGGCGGCGACCCGATCCTTTTCCAGCACCTGTTCTGGTTCTACTCGCATCCGGCCGTGTACATCATGATTTTACCGGGGATGGGAGTGGTCAGCGAGATCATCACCTGCTTCTCGCGAAGGCCAGTCTTCGGCTACAAATTCATGGCTGCGGCGCTCATGGCGATCGCCGTCTTTGGCTTCCTCGTCTGGGGCCACCATATGTTTGTGAGCGGCCAGTCGATGTACGGCGGAATGGTTTTTTCCTTACTGTCGTTTCTGGTCGCCATCCCGTCAGGTGTGAAGGTGTTTAACTGGACGGCTACCTTATATAAAGGATCGTTCTCATTCGATACCCCGATGTTGTATGCACTGGGGTTCATCGGGCTGTTCACCATCGGCGGCCTGACTGGCCTGTTCCTCGGCTCGCTGGCGACCGACGTCCACCTCCATGACACCTATTTCGTGGTCGCCCACTTTCACTATATCATGGTGGGAGGGCAGGTCATGGCGTACCTCGGGGCAGTACACTTCTGGTGGCCGAAGATGACGGGCAAGATGTATTCCGAGCTTTGGGGTAAACTCTCGGCTCTCACGGTTTTTGTCGGGTTCAACCTCACGTTCTTCCCGCAGTTTGTTCTGGGATACCTCGGCATGCCGCGGCGATACTACCAGTATCCCCCCGAGTTCCAGGTCTTGAACGTGCTCAGTTCGGCGGGTGCCTCAGTTCTCGCGGTGGGTTATCTTTTGCCTCTGGTCTATCTGACACTGTCGCTCTGGTTTGGACGCGACGCCGGTCCGAACCCCTGGGATGCATCGGGCCTGGAGTGGGAGACAAGTTCGCCGCCACCGAAATATAACTTTGATGAGATGCCCGTCGTGACCGGCGGCCCCTATGTCTACCCACTGGGCGAACAACCCGGGCAAGACGAACGCGAGGCGCACTCGCCCGTTCATGAACATGCACTGCCTGCCGGAAGGAGCTGACGATCGTGGCCGAAACCGCCCCCGCCGCCGCATTCGCCTCGACGCACAATCCGGCTGATCCTCGCGCACAGTCCGTGGGGAATACTCTCCCCCACAGTCATGTCGAGAGACACGGTCATCATCCCTACTTGCAACATCATTTTGAGGATCTCGGGCAGCAGCACGATGCTTCGAATCTGGGAATGTGGACGTTCCTGGCGACGGAAGTGATGTTCTTCGGCGGTGTGATCGGCAGTTATCTCGTCTACCGCTTCACCTCGCCCGACGTCTGGGGAGCGGCCAGCCGCCACCTCAATGTCACGCTCGCGACCATCAACACGGTGGTGCTGCTCTCCAGTTCTCTAACAATGGCGCTGGCTGTCTTTTGTGGGCAAGCCGGCGACAAGAAAGGTCAAATACGCAACCTTCTATTGACGATGGTTCTCGGCACTGCGTTTCTCGGAATCAAAGGGGTTGAATATTATCAAGAATATCGCGACCACTTGATACCCGGCCCCTCTTTCAGCGTCGAAAAACTACACCTTGAGACCGAGGCGAATCCATCGACTCTGAAGCCCGAGGAAGCGAGAGAAGTGGCCGTGACGCGCGGCACGGCGATCAATCTTGTCATGCCTGTGAAAACCTTCGCCGAACGCCGGGCGCAGCTCTTCTACGTGTTTTACTTCATCATGACAGGCCTACATGGCGCTCACATGATCATCGGCCTGGTGAT
>JAYUBJ010000268.1:0-6336 GCA_043740915.1 Verrucomicrobiota bacterium | reverse complement strand
TGACGTAGGCCGCGCCATTTTTCTTGATGTATTGAATCCAGCCGGCGAACTGCTTCGCCACTTCGGGCGGCACCGGCTGATCCGTTTTTATTCCAGCGACGGCGAACTCGTCGGCGAAAGCGGGCGCGAAGCCGGCTTGCGCGAGCGCGAGTTGTTGTTTCCAATTTTCTGCGTCCACGGTCTCGAGGTGCAGTGACTTGGGTGCGCCGACAATCGGGCGCGCAAGATAGAAGCGCAGCCTCACGCCCGGCTGGCTCTCGAATTCGTGCACCGTGAGCCGCACGCCGTCATGATCCACGCCTGCGAGTTGACGGACACCGGGAGGCGGAGTCGCCGCGGGCCAGCCGCCAAAAGTTTTCTTCTGCAAATCAGCCAGCGCCTTCTTTGTGTCGAGCGGTTGCGCGTCGGTCGCCAGCTTGGTGAAGTTCTCGTAGCACTTGCTGGTGATCTCATCGGCGGGGAGCTGGTCGAACACCTTGAGTTGTTGCCCGGTGAACAGCGTCTCCGCGAAGTTCGGCACGGGCGACTCGTCCTGCTTGAGCCAGCGGTTAAACCAGCGCATGACGGGCACCTGCAATTCCTGCGTGTCCTTGTGCGGCCCTTCGGTGATGAGCAAGCCGAGCCTGTCGGCGGTGTGGGCGAGTTCGTAAATCTTCCTCGCCTGCTCGTGCAGACGGAGGACGCCATCGAGCGGAAAGATTGAGTCCTTGTCGGTGTTGCCGATCAATAGGAGCCGCGGTGCCACCAACGCGGCCACTTGCGCGTAGTCCCAGCGATACGTGTTCACCATGAACATGCAGTCGCAATGCCCTTCGACGGTGCCGTCCACCACGTGGTTTTGCAGATCGGTGATGCCGGCGACGGGACACGCGACCTGGATGCGTTCATCCAACGCGGCGACCCACCACGAATACGCGCCGCCGCCACTGCGACCCGTGACGCCGAAGCGGTTCTTGTCCACTTCCGGCCGCGTCTCCAGATAGTCCAGAGCGCGGATGCAATTCCACGCCTCCGCGGCCGCACTGCTGTAACCGCGCGAGTTCCACCACCACATGCCTTCGCGGTAAGTGCCGTGATGAATGCCTTCGATTTCACCAAGCTGCACGGTGTCAATCACGAGACAGACATAGCCATTGCGCGCAAACCAGATTCCGTGGTGCTGGTAGGCGACCTTGTTGCCGTAGCTCACGCCATTGGTCTTCACGAGCGAGTGGCCGCAGACATAAAGGATCGCGGGCGCGGGCTTCACGAGCTTCTTCGGCACGTAAAGGTTGGCGGTGACGTAAAGGCCGGGCATTGATTGGAAGTGCAACTTCTCGACCGTGAAATCCGGGTGATCGAGCTTGCCGGTGACGGTCGCCTTCAGATCCGTCTTCGGCGGAAACGGGTCAAGGCCCAACATCTCGTGGAGTTTCGCGCTATTGAGCTTGTTCGTCCAGTGGGCACGTTCGCCTAAGCGAATGAGGCTGTAATTCGTCACGTAGGTCGAGATGTGTTCGGCCGAACGCTCGGCGAGCATGCGCGTTTCAGCACGGAAATACTCGGCGAACATGCGGTCGCCAGGCGTGGGATTCGCCAACGGCTGGCCGTAGGGCGCGGCGCTGGCGGTCAAGGCGATGGTGCATGCGAAAAGGACGGGCCGGATTGCTCTCATAAAATGGAACGGATGATTGATGGTTCAACGCGCGGATCGATAACACACGCGCTTATTTCTTCCCGCTGATGCACCAAAGGCTCCGGTAGGTGCGGATGAACAGGTCCCCGTCCGAGGGCGCGATCGACGACATGGTTTCTTCGCCCAGCGAATTGGTGGCGAGCAATTCGAACTGGGGGCTGGCCATCAGCACAAAGGTGTCGGCGGATTTGTTGAGGGCGTAAAGTTTGCCATCGGCCAGCACCATGGACGACCAACTGTCATTATTTTTTCCCTTGCCCGTGAGGCGTTCCTTCCAAACCAGTTTGCCGGTCGTCAACTCGAAACACTCGGCCACGCCAGGATCGTTCAGAATGTAAATGTGTCCGTTGTGAATTACACCGGAGCCGATGCGCTGTTGGGTTTGCGGGTGATGCCACAAGCGCAGTGACTTAGTGACATCGCCCTGGCCGCCGGTTTTCACGCCGAGCGCCTTGCCGCCGTAACCGCCCAGCGCCACCACCACGCCATCGCGGTGCAGCGGCGAGGTATAGACGAGCGGATTCAATCCCCCGCAGGTCCAGAATTCCTTGCCGGATTTCGGGTCGAGCGAAACAACGCGGTTGGGCCAGCTCATGATGAGCGAGTCGTGGCCGTTTTCCTGGATGAGGATCGGCGTCGTCCAGGAGCCGACCCAGGCTTGTTTGCCATCGGGCGTCTTCTCGCCGGAGGTGCCGCCCGGTTCGTCATTTTGCCAGACCGTTTTGCCGGTCTTTTTGTCCACCGCAATCAGAAAGGTCCGTTCGCCGGGGCCGAAATTCAAAATACACAATCCGCCAAAAATCACCGGCGAGGCGGCGTTGCCCCAGATGTGCGCCTGCTTGCCGAGATCGCGATGCCAGATTTCTTTCCCATTAAGGTCGTAGCAATAGAGTCCCGCCGAGGCGAACGAGACAATGACGCGTTCGCCATCCGTCGCGGGCGACGCGGAGCACTGCGGGTTGGTGCCGTGCGTGGTTTCTTTTTCACGGTAGGTGACGCCGGATTGCCAAAGCACCTTGCCGCTCGTGCGGTCAAAGCACAGGAGCGTGCGGCGATTTTCCTTCTCGAGAGGTTGCGTGAGAAAAACTTTGTTGCCCCAGACCACCGGAGTGGAGTTGCCGCGTTCCGGCAGCGGCACGCGCCAGCGGACGTTTTCGGTTTCGCTCCAATTGGCCGGCAGATTTTTTTCCGCGCAAACGCCGTCGCCGGTGGGACCCCGCCAGCCCGGCCAGTTGGCGGCGAAGGCGGAAGTGGCGAAAGCGAGGGCGAGCGCAAGGGCGCAAAACGAACGGGGTGCGTGCCGAAGAAAAAAATCCGGTTTGGAAAAGACGACTGCGGGCTTCATCCCGCCAAACTAGCGGACACCAGACCAAGCATCAACTGCTTAACGTAGGACAGGCGTCGCGCCTGTCTCTAACTTCACATGAAATGGCTTTTGAAAACCCTGGGCCACCAGCACCAAAAAAACGGTGCTCCGGCTTTCGGAAAAGGGAGACAGGCGCGACGCCTGTCCTACGTTCGGATTCGCCCATCCGCGAGTCATTTCTAATGTCCCTCGGAGGCAAACCAACGGCGGTTCAAGCCCGCTCACGCGGAACCCGCGACGACCACTTTGGGTGATTTCTTCGTGGCGAGTTTCCAGACGATCACGACCGCGAAAGCCACGACCAGCAGCAACGCGAGCACCGGGACGACGAGTGAAAGAATCGAGGTGAGGATGGATCCGCCTAATTCCACCGTGGCGACGATGGGGTTGGCCAAGCCGCCCGTGGCCGCCGTGGACAGGCCTCGCGCCAACACGGTGGAGCTTTGCACCAAGCCAGCCGCGCCGCCGCCGGCGATCACCGCGAGCGTCCACTTGAGGAAGGGACTCATCCCGGTGATCATCGCCGCCGTCACCACGGTGCCGGCCACGATGGCGGCGGGGGTGGCGATGGTGTCGAGCAGATTGTCCAGCCAGGGGATGTAATACGCGGCGACTTCTAAAACGGTTGCGACGGCGAATGCGATCAAGGCGGGTTGGGTGCCCATCCAGGAAAAGCCGGGCGAAAGCGTGAGGTGGCCGGCCTGCGCCGCGATACTGATGATCAGCGGTGGAATAAAAACCCGGAATCCGCAGGCCGCGCTCAGGCCCACGCCGACCAGGATGCTCAACAAAGTTTCCATAAACGATCTTTCGCTCTCCGACGAGAACACCAACGAATTGCCGCAAGTTACAACTTTTTTAGAGCGCTTCCGACACGCGTTGGATCTTCAAGGCTTTGCCCGTTTGCTCATCCACTTCGATCAGCGCGCCCTGCAACAAAATCCGCTCCTTCGCCACTCCGAAACGCTGCGGCTGTTGACTAAGGAAGCGCTTGATGATCGGCTCGATCTCGCGGCCCAGGCAGCTTTCATGCGGACCGGTGAAGCCCGCGTCGCACAGGAACGCCGTGCCGCCGGGAAAGATTTGCTCATCGGCGGTCTGCACGTGCGTGTGCGTGCCGATGACCGCGCTCACCTGGCCATCAAGCATGCGCGCGATGGAGATTTTTTCCGAGGTCGCCTCGGCATGCATGTCCACGAGAATAATGGGCGTGAGTTCGCGCAAACGCTCGACCTCCGGCTTGACGCGCCAGAACGGATTATCGAGTGGTGCCATGAACGTGCGGCCTTGCAAATTCACGACGGCGACCGGTCGCTGCCCCGGCACCTGGCAAATGGCGCTGCCCTGTCCTGGCGTGCCGGGCGGATAATTCAATGGGCGCACGAAACGCGGTTCGTTCACCAGCAGGTTGATGACTTCCTTCTGGTCCCACAGATGGTCGCCGGTGGTGATGATGTCCACGCCCGCCGCAAAAATATCCGCCGCCGTGTCGGGCGTGATGCCCGAGCCGCCGGCGGAATTTTCGCCATTGGCGATGACCACGTGGAGGCCGTGTTGCTGTCGCAGTTTGGGCACGATCTGCGCCACGGCGCGACGGCCCGGTTCGCCCACGATGTCGCCGATGAACAGGATTTTCACGGGCGCAGTGTAGGAAAAGGCGCGGGGGGTGAATAGGGAATAAATCGTTCCGAGCGCGGTCCGGAGGACCGCATGACGGTAGCCACGGGTGACCGGAGGGAACCCGTGGAAACCGGGGTCGGACAGAATCCGCCCTGGCAGGGCGGGCGCGTGGTTCGCATTCGTTTGGATTTCGTTGATGTGAGGTGGTTCGTCCGCCCCTCCGGGGCGTGACGCGATGCCGTTGGGTTCCACGGGTTTGCTCCGCTCACCCGTGGCTACCTCCGTTCGCTCCTTCGGAGCAGCCCGAGATCCTAAGCCGCCTTGATGAAAAACGGCGACCCGTCATCCAACTCCTTCGCCAGCCCGACTTCTCGCTCAACCCACGCTAATGGCTGGCAAACTTTCAGGTTGGCTCAGTTCCGGGTGCCTGCAAGAAGCTGACACGCGCCAGTTGTTCCACCCTTATTGGCTATGCGCCAACAGAGCCAAATTCCAAACACTCCGCCATTTTTGGGTCAAGGTTTGGGACCCATTTTCAAAAGTGTCAATAGTGACTGGCCAAGTGACTACCGACACCTATGACACCTTCCAGAACCTCCTTCCTTTTCTAATTCTATACAGGTTGTTCGCACCGCGCGGTTCTTGGCCGTTGGTCAGGAAATCAACTCGTCCATTTGTTCGTTATTGTGTACGTCGGCATTCTTAATTCGGCACCTCACTGAATGTCTATGCCAAGCCAGGATCAAACATTGCGAATCCGGAAGTGAATGAAGTTTCCGGCACAAGATTGAGATTTCTTTTCTCTCCAACCGGGCGCCACTCGCCTGCAAAATCCCGGCGAAGAAAGCATTCAAAGGTCCAGACCGAAGCGGGAGCGTGATGTAGGTTTTGCACGCATCGTGAACATGTATCCAATAGCCTCCCCACGCGTTCAGAGCCGCGCCGTCATTAAAATCCTCGAAACTCCTTTCGAGAAGGGCGATTTCGGTTTCTTTCACAATTGGTTTGTGTGGAAAGAACAGTTTCAAATCTACGACGGAATCAATTTCGCTACTTCGGAGAAAATCAAAGAGCAGAGTTTTTGATCTCAGATTTGCGACCGAGCCCTTGCGGGTCACTGCACCTGATAAAAGTCCAATCGAAGGTGGGTGAAAACCCTCTCGCCAGTGGGGATGCTCCACGGCTAAGAAGCCACCGCCGTGAGGTGGATGCGCCGAAAGCAATCGTGAAAGGTCGCTGAAATCGAACGGCCAAAGCTCCAATATGGATGTTTGTCTTACCCGGCTGATCTTGAATGAACACTGGCAAAGCATTGTTCAGTTAATTGTGCAGTTGATGGGCTGAAACGCAAGGTGAGAGGATCACTCGACGTGGGAGGACGCGCCGCCGGCCAACTCCTTACCGATCTGCGTTCATCTGCGTCAATCTGCGGTTGAGCCTCCACTTCTTGGATTCACTCCACCCGCCATTTTGCAGTTGCCTTTCCCGGTGGGATGTCTTGACTTGGCGCATGAAAATCTTGCCGATCTTGCGCCCGCTTTTGTCGCTCCTCGTGTGTCTCCAAATCACCGCCGCGTCCGCGCGTGCCGCCACGCCGGGTGAAGAAATGGCCGCCGCCGCCAACAAGCTCGCCGCCACGCTCACGCCCGAGCAAAAGACCAAGTGCCTGTTCGAG
>JAYUBJ010000267.1:0-1867 GCA_043740915.1 Verrucomicrobiota bacterium | reverse complement strand
CGCTCCGCTGTGGTTTGGGCCGAGCAGGTGCTCGGCGTTCCGGTTCATGGAAAGAATAAAAGTGAGGGGAACTCCTTCGTCCAGCGGAAGAAAAAAGTATTTGGCCACTGGTGGCGCAAATCTTATCGCGGCGCGGCGAACATTTGAGTTACATTGCCGGCATGACCAAGAGCCGACGCATCGCGGGCCTCGCTCTGCTGGTGGGGATCGCCATCGGCCTGGCGATTGACGCCACGCGACCGCGTGAGCCGGTGTATCAAGGCCGGACTTTGAGCGAGTGGCTAGCGGATTTAAATGGCAACCCGGACGGGGAGGCTTGGGGCAACGCTTCCGAGGCGCTGCATCAAATTGGATCGAACGCTGTCCCGCAAATTCGTGAAATGTTGCGTGCGGAAGACTCAACAGCAAAACAGCGGTTAAATGGTTTGCTCAACAGACAATCACTGATCCGATTCCGTTTCAAATCAGCCAGAGATGCCCATGTTGTTGCGATGTCTGCATGTGTGGCACTGGGTCCTGCCGCGAAGGAAGCGTTGCCGGATTTGAGGCGCCTCTTACTTGGCGAACGGACCGCTCCATATTCTCTTCAAGCCTTGTCGAAGATCGGGCCTGCAGCTTTCCCAATTGTGGCCGAAGCGCTCACGAATGCGAACGCATCCTTCCAGTCAGCTGAAGCTCCTGGTCAACGCCATATGGAAACGAATTCTGCCACGGAAGCCGGTGTGAAATGACGGTGCTGTCGCTGCAAATTATCTCTCCAAGGGCCTTGGATGCGGGCGCGTATTTTTAAATGAACGATCCCTATTTCATCGTCCACGCACCAAAGCGCCCCGACAGCAGCTGTCGGGGACTCCAAAACCTGGCGGAAGTTCGAGGCACACTCGCCTACGCGATAGCGTCTTGGACTGCGGCTGCTGCTGCGCCGCTCTTGGAGTGTGAACGATGGATCGGCGTCGCTACAGACCACGCCTGGCACCTGGCTGGGAAAAGCGCCGGAGCACCGGGCGCAGTCCAAGACGGTGCCGCGCCCATTCACGCACTCCTGTAGGCGCCCGTGTTTTTCAAATTCACTGCATCCCAATCTTCTCCGCCAGCTCTTCTGCGGGATAAGTCCAGATCTCCGCGAGGGTCGGATGATAATGCGGCATCGCCGCAAGTTCGCCCACTGTCATCCGCTTCGCCATGGCGGCGATGATTTCGTGGATGAGTTCACCACCCAGCGGTCCGACACAACATCCGCCGAGGATTTCCCCGGTCACCGGACTCGCGAGCAGTTTTACGAAGCCGTCTTTCGCCTCCATGATGAGCGATTTGCCGTGGTCATTAAACGGGTAGCTCGCGGCGAGATAGGGAATGTTTTGCGCCTGGGCTTCCTTTTCGGTCAATCCCACACAGCCGATCTGCGGTTCGGTGAAGACTACACTCGTCAGGAGTCGATAGTCCATGATGCGGCGTGCGCCGGGATGCGCGAGGTTGTGCGCGGCAATCTCGCCCTGCTGAACGGCGATGTGGACAATCTCGTGCGGTCCGGTGCAATCACCCGCGGCGTAGATGTGCGGCGCGCTGGTCTGCATTTGGTCGTTCGTGACGATCCGGCCCCGCTCGGTCTTGACCCGCGCGGCTTCCAACCCCAGCGCCGCCGTGTTCGGCGACCGGCCCAGCGCGAACAATATTTCCTCGGCCACCACGCGCACGGTTTTGCCATCGTGCTCGAACGTCACACCTTTCACAGCGCCCTCGCGCCCGACTCCGGTGAGTTTGGTGTTGGTGAAAAGCTTGATCCCCTCGCGCCGGAAAACTTTTTCGAGTTCAGCGGCGGTGTCCGTGTCAAAATCGCGCAGCAGGTGTTCGCCGCGTTGAATCAAAG
>JAYUBJ010000266.1:0-6348 GCA_043740915.1 Verrucomicrobiota bacterium | reverse complement strand
GCGACTACAACGACCCGAACACATTTCTCGACATGTTTATGAGCAATAACGGCAACAACCGCACCGGCTGGTCCAATGCCGCCTACGATGCGCTCGTCCGCCAGGCGAATCAGCAGACCGAGCCGGCGAAGCGGGCGGTGCTGTTGGCGCAGGCCGAGACGCTGCTCATCCACGACGATCTTCCCATCGTGCCGCTTTATTTCTATGTCGGGGTGAATTTTTTCGATCCGCAGAAAGTGGAGGGGATTTACCAGAACCAACTGGATGAACATCCGATCTATTTGATAAAGAAGAAGTGAAAACACCTCCATGTATTTTCTAAAACGCGCCGCCTTCATGTTGCCGCTGCTGCTGTTGATCAGCGTGCTGGCATTTGCGCTGTTGCGGGCCGCACCCGGCGGACCGTTCGACAAGGAACGCGCGCCGGCCACCGCGGAAATCAAGCGGGCCATCGAGGCGAAATACCACCTGGATGAGCCGCTCTGGAAACAATACACCCGCTACATGGGCGGCGTGCTCCAGGGCGACTTCGGTCCGTCGTTCAAATATCGCAACCACACCGTCACCGACATCATCTCGCAAGGCTTGGCGGTTTCGATGTCGCTCGGCGCAATGGCCTTCGCACTCGCACTGGGGGTCGGCATCCCGCTGGGATTTTGGTCGGCGGTGCGGCGGGGCAGTTGGGGGGATTACACCGGGAGCCTGCTCACGGTGGTCGCGGTGTGCGTGCCGGCGCTGGTGGTCGGGCCGTTGCTCATCATGGTGCTGGCGATTCAATGGCGACTGCTGCCCGTGGCGATGTGGGACACGCCGGCCCACGTGATTTTGCCGACGGCGACGCTGGGCCTTTATTTCGCGGGCCGCGTGGCGCGATTGATGCGCGAGGGGATGCTGGGGACCTTGCACGCCGAGTTCATCGTGGCCGCGCGCGCCAAAGGATTGAGCGACACGGCGGTGTTATTGCGGCACGCCTTCCGCATCGCGGTGTTGCCGGTGGTCTCCTATTCCGGCCCGTTGCTGGCGGATTTGCTGACCGGCTCGTTCGTGGTGGAAAGCATTTTTCAAATTCCGGGCATCGGCATGTTCATGGTGAACAGCTCGCTGAATCGCGATTATCCCATGGTGGTTGGATTGGTGCTGCTCTACGCGGTGCTGCTGCTGGTGTTGAACCTGTTCGTGGACCTCGGCTACAGCCTGCTCGACCGGAGGGTGAAGTATGAATGAACGAACCGAGCCCCGCGATTTGAAAGTCGAAGGCCCTATGGGTGGCGCTCCGCAGCCGATCGCCCAATCGCAACCCAGACCCCAAACCCCAGACCCCAGACCCCAGATACATCTCAGCCCCAACCAAAAAGCCTGGCGACGTTTCAAGAACCACCGGCTGGCCGTGGGGTGCGGACTATTCCTGCTGGCCACGGTGCTGGTGATGCTCGCGTGGCCGTGTGTTTCGTCCTACCAGCCGGAGACGATCAGTGACGCCCAGTTTCAACCGCCCAGCGCGCAGCACTGGCTGGGCACGGACGTGCATGGGCGCGATCTTACGAGCCGCATTTTTTTCGGCGCGCGCGTCTCGTTGCTGGTTGGACTGGTCGGAGCCGGGGTCAGCCTCGTCATCGGGGTCCTGTGGGGTGCGGTGGCGGGGTATCTGGGCGGGCGTTGGGATAGTTTTCTGATGCGCGTGGTGGACGTGCTTTATTCGCTGCCCTCGATTGTTTTCGTCATCGTTTTGGTAACGACCCTCCACGGGTTTATCGAGGTCTGGCAATCCGCCGAGGTGGCCAGGAAACTTCCCAACATCGCTTCGTTTCTGTCGCACGTGGGGATTCAGCTCAAGCCGATCTCTCCCGAGCTGGGCCGGAATTTGAAATTCATCGGGTTGTTCGTCGGACTGGGAGCGGTGTCGTGGCTCACGATGGCGCGGATTGTTCGCGGGCAGGTGCTGTCGTTGCGGACGCGCCAATTTGTCGACGCCAGCCGCGCGCTCGGGGCGAGTCATGCGCGGATTTTACGGCACCACATTCTGCCGAACGTCATCGGGATCATCATCGTTTACCTCACGCTGATGGTGCCCTCGATCATCCTGTATGAATCCTTCTTGAGCTACCTCGGTTTGGGGATACAACCGCCGCAGGCGAGCCTGGGATCGTTAATCGCGGAGGGGGCGATGCAGATCAATCCGATCCGGATTTACTGGTGGCTGATGGTGTTTCCCGGCGTCACGCTGGTGACGACGCTGCTGGCGTTGAATTTTCTGGGGGACGGTTTGCGCGATGCGCTGGATCCACGGGCGGAGCGATAGGAGCGCGGCCTTATTAATTCTTGGGAACAACCACCGGCGGAGCGTTGGTGGCGACCAAAGGGGCCACGGTGAACGGGGCGATCGTGGGGGGGGCGTTGGTAGGTGCGGGCAGATTCAATTTAGTGCGCAAGACGGCGGCCAATTGTGGACGCAAACCTTTCTTGGGATCCAGAAGCTGTTGCACCACCTCCTGTTTTATTTTTTCGAAGGGTGGCAGTTCGATGCGCTCGGTTTTACTCTTGATGACTTCGACATTGGTTTCATGGCGCAGCCAGATTTTGCGCGCGAGCAGTTCCAGACCGATGGCATGATCGTCTTCGTCGTTGGCAAGATTGATGCACCACCGGACGAGATAACCCTCGATGATGCTTTTGATCTTGGTGACGCTGCCATCCTTCACTTCCAGCATGATAAAATAGACGCAAAAATTGTCGAGCGTCTGCGGCACGTCAACCATCCGCTCCGGGTATTCCGTTTTCAAAATCTGAAACCAGTGTTCCGCATCCTTTTCACGGTTGTGCGTGTAGAGATTCATGACCGCATTTTTCAGGAAATAATGGTGGCCCTGCTTGAATTTATCGCCTTTGCCCTGCGGATCGGCGATGGTCTCCTCCGCCATCATGTTCACATAGGCCTTGTTGGCGTTGGGAATAATTTCGAGGTTCGGGCCAAAATCCATTTTGCCTTCGACTTTGTTCTCGATCAACCGTCCACGCTCGAAGGCCAGTTGCATGGACTGATAAACGATGCGGCGCAACTGGACTTGATCATCCTTGCGGCCGAACTTCAGCCCCTTGACGGCCCAGTAAACGGCATGGGCCTCCGGCAGCCGCCAATCAAACGGCCCGTATTGCTTGTCCACCTGTTCCATCAACTCGGGATCCAGCTTGTAAACTTCCCGCAGCTTTTTCGCGCGGGCAACCGCCACCACCGACTTGGGGTCCTTTAACTCCTCAAAATTAGGCCGCTCGCCGCCGAAGAGCTCGTGCATTTCACCGGCCCAGACCAGCTTGAAATAGAAATGGGCGTCGTCCAAGTTTTTCCCCATCTTGTCCTGATAGAACCAGGCCAGCTCGCGGTAGAGGAGCGTCTCCTCCGGGTTGTAACGCAAACCCTCATCGCGCAGCAACTCGATCCCCCGGTGCACCCAGAACCAGCGGTCTTTCGGGGCCGGAAACTTGATCGAAATGTTGTAGGCCATGTTCCAGGCCTGGTGATACCAGACGGTGGTGACGTGCGGCTGCAGCTTGGTGATCCAGTCGGCCAACTGCACCATTTCAAAATACTTGTCCTCCAACTGCATTTCCTGCGCGCGGATCCACAGCGCGTTGGCGATCAGCCCGCGGAAGCCGCCGAGGGCTACGGTGGTGACCGCCAGCACCGGCGGCATGCCCGTACGGTCGATCTCCCGCGTCAAGCCCAGCGAGTTGCGATCGGCATTCAGCCGTCGTTGGATGAACGACGACGACCACATCA
This sequence comes from Verrucomicrobiota bacterium, assembly GCA_043740915.1. Lineage (GTDB taxonomy): Bacteria > Verrucomicrobiota > Verrucomicrobiia > Limisphaerales > JAYTXL01 > JAYTXL01. Next base: position 2,573 of record JAYUBJ010000266.1, on the reverse strand, counting down.
GGGCCGCCGCCAGCAGCAACAAGCCGGGTTTGTAGAATCGTTTGCCGCGCATGTTCATAGGTTGCCCTGGGCCGTCGCCAGTTCCCGCCGGTAGAGCAACCCCACGCCGACCAGCCCGATGCCTCCGCTCATCAAGAGGCCGATCTGCACGAACGCCCGGCCCAATTCCGACCAACTGATGGTGCGCCCGTTGCTGAGAGATTCGATGGGGGAAAATTTTTCCACCAGGTTGATGGTATCCAGCATCAACTTCATCACGGGCACGAACACCGAATCCAGCGAACTGGAATACGGTTTGCCCGTTTCATGATCCGCGCCCATGATCGTTCCTTGGGCGACCACCGTGGCGAGCGTGCCGCTGGAAAGCCCGATCGCCAGCACACCCAGCGAGAAGAAAGCCGCCACGGGAAAGGAGAGCTGGCTCGCCGCTGCCAGCCCGATCACCGCAAACAAAGTCAGCCAGAGAAACACGATCAACAACGCCCGGAAAAAATTCAGCCCAAATCCGCCTTCGCGATAAAGCACCTCCATGCCGTCCTCCAACGGAAAGAACAGCGTGATCTCATTGAAATTCCAAAACTCCACCGTCAACACCCCATCGTCCCCAATCAAATTCGCGGGGACGGGGAGCTCTTGAAAAGTCTCCGCGACGAGCATCATCGGGAATTGTTTTACCGCCGCTGTGTCCGGCGGACCCACGTACCACAGCGCGCGATAGGTTTTGTCGCTCTGGGCCTGCGAAGGGAAAAACTTGACCCGCAAATAGACCGGCTGGTCCTTCAGTCGCGACTTGGCCCCGGCACCTAGGGGGATTTTCCAGCGGCGGAGGTGCTTGGGATCAACCACCTGATCTCCCACCTTGAGTTTCTCGCGGACCATTTTGTGCGCCATTTCCAGGTTGACCGTCGTGTTGGGTGATTTTCGACGTTGTTCCTCGACGACTTTGTCCGCATCTGCGTCATAATCACTCTGCGGCTCCTTGGCGCTGCCGCGGGCCACCAGCACTTCATTCATGAGGACGATTTGCTGTTTGGCGTCCAGTTTTTGGGCGCGCCAGAGAATCAGCTGATAGACCGCCACGCCCGACAGGCCCAGCAGCAGCGCATTCACCAGCATGATGCCCAGCAATTTTCCGACCCAGATCTGCCAGCGGCCGATGGGTTTTGACGCCACCACCTGCAACTGGCATTCCTCGATGTCCCGCGCCAGGGAACCACACGCGAGCCAGAGCGTGGAGATGCCCAGCAGCGCCGTGATCACACCCAACGTGTAGGTCAGCAACAATTGCGTCAGGCCGCGCGCCGTGCCGTCATCCTTAACCACCAGCGGCAGACCGACGATAATGGCCAGCAGCAACACCGCCAATGTGGGCACCAGGCGAAAACGGAAGGCCGCCTTGAAGGTCAGTCCGGCCATGGCGGTCAGGCGCGGCCCCAGCACCCATCGCCCCAGCAACGGCAGGAGGCCAAAGCCGGAGACGGCCTTCAGCAAAAAACGGACAATTGATTGGCGGAGTTCCATGGTTGCGGCCTGGCCGACCGCGGTCAATTCACTGTTTGGGGTTGCCGAGGAACGATGACAATTTCTCGTTGGCCTTGGCCAGATCGTCGGGCTTCGGCGCGGCGGGAGCCGACGCGGGCATCGGCGCCTCCTTGGGTGCCGCCAGTTGATCGAGTTTAGCAAGGTCCACCGTTTCCGCCGGGGCCGGCGCGGAAGTGGCCTGCACTCCGGCGGCCGGAGCACTGGCCGCGGTGCGGGTGAGCCGCTCCAAAATCCGGTCGGGATTGGTCGAGTTTTCGGCGTCGCCGCGCAAGTACGCCGCCACCAGATTGCCGGCGGTCGCGCCGGAAGTTTGCGCTTCGCTCTGCCGCGCCTTGTTGACCACGCCCAAAAAATAGCTCTCCAGATTTTGCGTCGGGTTGTCGATCCGCACCTTGTCCGCGGCCACGTCGGCCCGGATGGTTTCCAAAACGCGCTCCAGAGTGGCGCGCGGCAGCACGGGGGAGGTGATGCGGATGACATCGGGCGTGGCCAGCAACTCCTTGAGCGTGCCCATCGCCTGGACTTTTCCACCGTAATAAATCACCACGCGATCACAGACGTCCTCGACGTCGGCCAGCAAATGGCTGCTGAGAATGACCGTCTTGCCGCGCCGCGCCAGGGCGATGATCAAATCCTTTACTTCCCGGCAGCCGATCGGATCAAGGCCCGCCGTGGGTTCGTCCAGAATCACGAGGTCGGGGTCGTTGATCAACGCCTGGGCCAGGCCGATGCGCCGCTGCATCCCTTTGGAAAACTCACCGACGAGCCGGGTGCGGGTCTGATTGAGGCCGACCATTTGCAGGAGTTGATCCGCGCGCTTGCGCCGTTCCTCGGACGGCAGCTCGAACAAGTTGCCAAAAAAATCCAGCGTCTCGCTGGAATTCAAATAGCGGTACAGATATGACTCTTCCGGCAGATAGCCGATCCGCGATTTGGTGGCGACGTGGCGCGGCGAATGGCCGAACACTTCGATGTGCCCCTTGGTCGGATAGAGCAAGCCGAGCAGCATCTTGACCGTCGTCGATTTGCCC
>JAYUBJ010000265.1:0-6357 GCA_043740915.1 Verrucomicrobiota bacterium | reverse complement strand
GCGTTCACAAATTCTCGGATGTTGGCGAATCGCGGCAGGAACTCGCGCGCGAAGGTCGTCTTGCCCGCGCCATTCGGCCCGTCGATGACGATGCAGCGAGGGACGTTGGACGGTGATTTGTTCACGGGCCATTGATAGCTGAATCGCACGCTGGAATCCAGCTTTCCGATATTGAGGGAGGGGTTGCCCGCGAATCGCGGATTTCACGAATCAGATGAAGGTGTTATTCTGCATTCGTCCCCTTCGCGGGCTGAGCTGAAGACTAAATTCGGCGGCAACCGGTGTATCTGGATGGCACGGGCTACCAGCCCGTACCGCCGGGCTACCAGCGCGACGTAATGGCGGAGGCATCAACCGGCACGGGCGCACCTTCGCGATCCATCGTCGTCCTCCTTCCGAGCGGCAAGTTGCCGCTCGGGACGGGCAGGTTGCCCGTGCTACCCTGTCTGACATTGGGAGGTGCGGCGGCTTGAACTGGCCGGTGCAATCCGGTAGGATACGCCCATGAACCTCGCCAGCGTTTCTTTGCTCCGGACCTTGTTCATTGCGATTGCCGTCGGGGTGTTCGCATCCGCTGGCCACGCCGCCGAGCGGCACCTGCTTTACGTCGCCGCCCCGGGCATCCGTAATTACCTCGAATACGGCGGCCACGGCCTGCTCGTGTTCGACATCGATGACGGGCACAAGTTCGTCAAGCGCATCCCGACCGCCGGCCTCAACGACAGCGGCGAACCGCTCAATGTCAAAGGCGTGTGCGCCAGCGCCGCCACCCAGCGCATCTACATCACCACGCCGCGCACGATGACCTGTCTCGATCTTGTCACGGAAAAAATCCTGTGGGAGAAACCGTATCCCGGCGGCTGTGATCGCATGGCGCTTTCGCCGGATGGCAAGGTGATTTATGTTCCCTCCTTTGAAGGCCCGCACTGGATTGTCGTGGACGCCCGCTCCGGCGACATCCTTGCGAAGGTCACCCCCAACTCCGGCGCACACAACACGGTGTATGGTGCGGATGGCACGCACGCGTATCTCGCGGGTCTGCGCTCGCCGCTCCTCACGGTCGCCGACACCAAATCGCACACGGCGGGCAAAACTGTGGGCCCGTTCAGCAACAGCATCCGTCCGTTCACGGTCAATGGCCGGCAAACCCTATGCTTCGTGAACGTGAATGAACTGCTCGGATTTGAAGTGGGCGATCTGGTCTCCGGAAAAATGCTGCATCGTGTCGGAGTGCGGGGCTTCAGCAGTGGCCCGACGAAATGTCATGGTTGTCCGAGCCACGGCATCGGGTTGACGCCGGACGAAAAGGAAATCTGGCTCACCGACGCCTTCAACAGCCGCCTGCACGTCTTTGATGCCACGGTGATGCCGCCGAAGCAAGTCGCAGAAATCCGGCTGCGCGATCAGCCCGGCTGGGTCACGTTCAGCATCGATGGCCGTTATGCATATCCTTCGACCGGCGACGTGATTGAAACCGCGACGCGCAGGATCGTGGCTGGATTGAAAGATGAAAAGGGCGCGGATGTGCAGAGCGAAAAGTTATTGGAAATTGATTTTGATGGCAAGAAGCCGATCCGCGCAGGCAGCCAATTTGGCGAGGGGCGGGTGTTCGGGAAATGAGCAACCGTGGCGCATCTGCGAATGAAGCCGGCCCGGGGCACCGCCCTCATTCGGAGATGTGCTCAGCCGGAACGACGCATTCGAAAGTTGGGGCGAACGCGCCGTCAAGGCGTAGGATAGGCGCGCGCCTGTCTCCAATCTAAGAAAACCCACCCACTATCCGGTGCTGACTTTCCAGCCGGGATACGATCGGAGTTGTACCGGTCGGATGAAGTTAGAGACAGGCGCGACGCCTGTCCTACGGCATCGTTCCGGCTCAGGACCGGCGCGCTGCGCAATTCTTGCTTTCTTTCCCGTTGGCCTCCGTGTTTCATCCGAGGCCGGCACGTTGCCTTTGACATGAGCTTGAAATCCGACACCCGCCGTCAGTTTGCCAGCGACAATTACGCCGGCATTTGCCCGGAAGCCTGGGCCGCGATGGCCGAGGCCAATCACGGCCATGCCCACAGCTACGGCGACGATCCGTGGACGCAGCGCGCCGCCGATCTCCTGCGCGAAATCTTCGAGACGCATTGCGAAGTTTTTTTCACCTTCAACGGCACGGCGGCCAATTCGCTCGCGCTCGCCGCCACCTGCCAGTCGTACCACAGCATTCTCTGCCACGAGACGGCGCACGTGGAAACGCACGAGTGCGGCGCGCCGGAGTTTTTTTCCAACGGCACCAAGGTCCTGCTCGTCCCCGGCGAGCACGGCAAAATGGCGCCGGTGGCCATCGAGAAGGCCGTGACGCAGCGCAAGGACATCCATTATCCCAAGCCGCGCGCCATCAGCCTCACGCAGGCGACCGAGTGGGGCACGGTCTATGGCGCGGAAGAGTTGAAAGCGATCTGGGAAGTGGCGCGCAAGCACGAATTGAAAATCCACATGGACGGCGCGCGTTTCGCCAATGCGGTCGCCACGCTCGGCGCGAAGCCCAAAGAAATCACCTGGCAGGCCGGCGTGGATGTGCTGTGTCTCGGCGGCACCAAGAACGGCATGGCCGTGGGCGACGCGGTGGTTTTTTTTAACAAACAACTGGCGACGGAGTTTGACTACCGCTGCAAACAGGCGGGCCAGCTTGCCTCCAAGATGCGCTTCCTGTCCGCGCCGTGGGTGGGGATGCTGCAGAATGGCATCTGGTTGCGCCACGCCACGCACGCGAATCGCATGGCCGAACTGCTGGAGAAAAGTGTCCGTGAAATCGCCGGCCTTAAAATCCTCCATCCGTGCCAGGCGAATATGGTTTTTGTGCAATTGCCGGTGGCCATCGCGGAAAAATTGTTCGCGCGCGGCTGGATGTTTTACTCGATGACCGGCCAGGATGATTACCGTTTTGTCTGCGCGTGGGACACGACCGAGTTGGATGTGCGGAACTTCGCGGCGGATTTGCAGGCAGTTTGCAGCGGCGCCCCATTGCCAGTGAATTAACGAACGGGATGGCCGTGTCTTCTCCCTCGCCTTCATCGGATGGAGGAGAGGGCCGGGGAGAGGAGGCGCGTTTACTCGCCTCAATTTTCTCGCCACTCCTCCGTCGCAGGGAGAGGAAGAAGAATATCCGCCGAATTCAATGGCTGTGCCTCGGCGGTGTGTGACCGACGCAGGGTCAACGGTTGAAGAGGGAATCCTTCGGGCGCTCGACCAGGTGCAGCAGATTGCCTTCGGCGTCGGCGAAGAAAAGCACGCGCCCGCCGCCACCGGCCGGCTTGATTGGCTGGTCGAATTTCACACCGCGCGCTTCCAGTTCCGCCCGGGCCGCTTCGATCGAAGCGACGCGCAAGGCCAGGTGCCGCCAGCCGTTGAGTGAGTTGTCGCCGGTTTCCTTCAAACTGAAATCGCCTTCGTAGATCTCAATCATCAAACCGCCGGGCAACTCCACGAAAAAGGCGGGCGGCCTTTTGCCGTTGTCGAAAACCAGCTTCGCGCCCAGTGCGCGCAGATACCAATCCTTCAGTGCGACGACATCGCGCGCGGGCAGACCGAGGTGCTCCACGGAAAACGAGGTTGAGTTCATCGGATCAGCAAGGGCCGGAAGCGCGGTCAATTCGGACGGGCGGATATTTCGAGCATCCGCTCGATGGGCGCGCGGGCGCGGCGCAGGATGTCGGCGGGCAATTCGAGGCGCGGCGCGAGGTTGGCCATGCAGTCGCGCAGCTTCTCGAGCGTGTTCATCTTCATGTAGCGGCACTCGCTGCAACGGCAATTGTCCGTCGGCATCCGCATCACATCGAACGCCGGCGCACAAAGAAACTCCTTGCCCGGACATTCCTTCTGCATCCGATGAATGATGCCGGACTCGGTAACGATCACAAACTGCTTCGCCGGGCTGTCCTTGCAATAAGTGATCATTTTCTCCGTCGAGCACACCGCGTCGGCGAGGTCGCGCACTTCGCGCAAGCTCTCGGGATGCACCACGATTTTCGCGTCGGGATGCAGCTCCTTCATGCGGAGAATCTGATCGCGGCGAAATTCGACGTGCGCGTAACAGTTGCCGCGCCACAGCGTCATCGGCCGGCCGGTCTGCTCCATCACCCACGCGCCGAGATTTTCGTCGGGGACAAAGAGCAAGTCCCTTTCTTTCGGCGCGGCATTGACGATTTTCACCGCGTTGCCGCTGGTGCAGATTACGTCGCTCAACGCCTTCACCGCCGCGCTGCAATTGATATAGGTGATGGTGTAGAAGTTCGGATTCGTCGCCTGCAATTCCGCGAGCTTGGGCGCGGGACAGCTTTCTTCGAGCGAACAACCGGCGTCCTTGTCCGGCAGTACGACGATCTTTCCGGGGTTCAAAATCTTCGCCGTCTCCGCCATGAAATGGACGCCACAGAAAACAATCACGTCCGCGTTCGTCTGGGCGGCTTGTTGGGCGAGGCCCAGCGAATCACCCACGTAATCGGCCACGTCCTGGATTTCGGGCACCTGGTAGTTGTGCGCGAGGATCACGGCATTGTGCTTTTCCTTCAAGGCGAGGATGTCGCGGGAGAGCGGATCGAATTGTGTGGATGGCATGGGCCGGCGCAATTCGAAGCGGTCCACGCCACGGGGAAAAACTTCGGTCAGGTCGATCATGGCAGCAAGCTACCGCTCGCTGCGGTCAGCGTCAACCCATGGCGGCGGTCGGTAGTGGGACAGTTTTCTCTTTTTGGTGGGGCGAGAGTCCTCGCGAGCCGGCTCGTCAGTAGCCTCGCCCCCGAAACTGTACCATTACCCGGCCGTCTTGTCTTCGTCCTTGCTTGCTTCCGGTGGTCGCAAGCGGCGGCAACGCGCTACATAAAGAAAAAACACGCCGGGTCCAAAAGCGAGCAGCATCACCGCCAGACCGGTGGTAATGCCCCAAAAGGTTCCTGCCGGAGCGCAGCACACACCGCGCTGGCGCACCACGATGTGGCTCGGCACGGCCACCAGCAACTCGAGGATGCTGCCGCGTAGCAGCCACTTCACCGCGCGATGCGTGACGTCCTCCGCCGAGTCTTTGCGCGAGTAACGATAAAAGATGCCCAGCCAAATCAGCCAGCAAAGGGAAAGCTAGACCCCAAAGGTTGAAAGGATTTCCCAATCACCGGTCGAGAAGTGTGACTGGGAAACGAGGTATTCGGTGATGGGCCGAGTTGCCGAATCTTTCAGAAAAGATTCGGCGACTTCGTAAAGCGCCTTGAAAGCATTTTCCCCAAATATCAAGAGGAGAACGGTGAGGCTGCCGGCCAGGAACAGGTTGCCCAGCAGGAAGGAGGTCACCACGATGGGCAGGATTACGGGGCGCCGCGGCGGCGGCCGTCGTTCAGCAATCCCGATCGGAACCACGAGCAGCAATGCCTGCGTGAACAAGAGCACGCCGAACCAAACCCAATACATCCATTCGGAATAAAAGCGGGTTAATTCGTCCGGTCTGAGCTTCATGATGGCTTCACCCCACCAATCACCCATCGTCAATGCCAGCACCGGCACGGTCAGCGCAAGCAGGTTTGCCGCGTAAAGCCCGACCGTGATGGCTGCCCAGCGTTTCATTATTGCCGGCGGGAACGCGCGAGAAAGCCCGGCTCAGTGCCCGCGAGGTCCGCGCGGCGTTGGCGGGCGAGCAGTTCGCCATACACGCGCACGTCGCGCACGAGCATGTCGAGGCGCTGTTGAAATGGGTCGCTCACGATCTTCCCGTCTTTGACATCATGCTGGTCCACAAAGGAAACGCCGTAAGGCAACGACCAGGCGTAGCATTGCCTCGCCACCGTGCGGAGCTGATCAGTCACCGTGAGGCCCTTCTCATGCGAGGCGACCAGCGTGGCAAATAACTTGCCGGCGAACTCCTGCCAGAAGTGGTCGAGGAAATTTTTCAAGGTGCTGCTGATGCTGCCGTGATAATCCGGCGTGCCGAGCAACAGCACATCCGCGCGTTCCACGCGCGCTTTAAGGGCGGGAAAACCGTGCGCCGCGTGGGCGGTGTCGGGGTCGTAAAGCGGTAGCGGCTCGGTTTGGAAATCCAGCACGTCCACGCTGCAACCGGCCGCCGCGAGCTGCTCCGCCGCGAGCAGGATGACGGTGCGGGTCACGGACGCGCGGTGCAGGCTGCCGATGACGGCGAGGACTTGAAGTTTGGGTTCACGCATCCGGGCAAGTTAGCGGCGAGTCCGGCGGGAATCAACGCTCGGATGAACTACCGCATCCGCAGCGGTGCATCTCAGGTTCTTGGAAGGGAGTCAGGGAGAAACCATGGTGCGTGAAAAGCCGTGAAGCGTGTGGCTGAACCGGACCGCGAGTTGTCCCAAC
>JAYUBJ010000264.1:0-1872 GCA_043740915.1 Verrucomicrobiota bacterium | reverse complement strand
CGCATGATTTTGTAATAACGTGAATCGCGCGGAGTGCGCCGCCCGCCTTCATGCGGCACTTCGGCGACCGCCTTGAGCAACATCAAACTGTCATCCGGCGCCGCGCAGTTGACCCGGCGCGACGCAAGATCGTCCGTGAACGCCCGCACATCCATCTCGTGATCGTAACCGCGCAGCGAGAGCTTGAAGCCGCTCTTGCCGTCTTTCGAGCCATGGCACGTGCCCGCCGTGCAGCCCAGTTTCGAGAGCACCGGGTTCACGTCGCGGATGAAGTCGGCGTCATACGTCTCGCTGACCCCCGCCACTTGCACGGGCACCGCGACCGATTTCCCGCCAAAGCTCACCTTCAATGGCCCGGCACCGTTCCGGCGCGAATTCACTTGGCCGCGCGGTGTCACGTCCACCAGTTGGCTGGGCGGGGAAAGTCTGGCCAGCCGCGTCACGTCCACGGTGTCGCCGGAGTCGAGCTTGGCAGAAACGATCACCTGCGCATAATCATTGCGGCTGCCGAGCTTCACGGTCGCCGGTTCCACTTCCAGTGACACCACCTTCGCGCCTTTCGGCAATGTTTCGTGCGCCGCAGTCTCCGCCACAGGGACACCGTTCGCACGCGGAGTGACGCCCTTGGCCAGCGCGCCTTTGCCCGCCGTCAGCGGTGCGGCGGCGACTAGCTTCGCCACCTTGCCGTCCACCGCATTGATGAAGCGGATGCTGCCATCCTGTCCTGCGGCGGCGACCGTCTTGCCATCGGGGCTGAAGGTGACCGCATAAAGGCCGCTGTCAGCCACGTCCAACTGGGACTGCAACTTGAAGCCGTCGGCGTGGAACTTCTCCAACTGCCCTTTTTCGTCCGGGGTCCGTTTGTGCGGGACCAGAAAGTCGATTTTTCTCTCCAGGATTTTCTTGAGCGCGTCCGGCATTACGGCGTTGGTGGCGGCGGCGTAAATGACCACCTGGCCGCGATTATCGAGCGAACTGCTCGCCGCGAATTGCTGGCCGTCGCGGCTGAAACACACGCTGAAGATGCGGCCGGGCATGTCGGGAAATTTGCGGATGAGATTCGCGTTGTCGCCGATGACCCGCACGCTCTGGCGTTGGATGCGGTAAATCTGCGGTGCTCCGTCGGAACCGCCGACCAGCACGTGATCCTCGCTCGGATGCCGGGCGACCGCCGCCAAGCCGCCCTTGAGTGCGCCGGGAGTAATGGAAGTAATGTTGTCCACGAACCGTTGCGTGGCCATCTCGGTGAGCTTGGCCGCCATGTCGCGGCCCACGGAAATTACGTAATCGCCCTTCACGGAGAACGCCGTGTCGAGCACCCAATCGCTATGGGAACCAATCTTCAACACTTCCTTGCCAGTCTTCACCTCGATGGCCCGCGCCGTGTTGTCCGGGCAACCAAACGCAACCAGGGTTCCGTCCGGCGACCAACTCACCCCGTAAACGGTGTCGTAACTGACGGGAGCAGAGAGCGTGAGCTTGCGCTGTTCGACGTCCCATATCTGGATTTCACCGAGTCGGGCCGGCAGGCCGCCCGCCACTGCGAGGGATTTGCCATCGGGCGAGAACCGCACCGATTGAATCCGTTCCGACATCCCGACGAGCCGGGCCACGATGCCGGAGCCGTCGGCCTTGTGCAGCAGCACTTCGTGAAATCCCGAAACCGCAATCAGGGTGCCGTCCGGGGAATAGTCCAGCGAAGTAACCACGGGCAGTCGTTGATATAACGGCGGATGTTCCGCGTCGTAGTGTTTCACCGCGTCCGCCGGCGTGTCATCGCGGGCTCCCTGGGTGATCCATGCTTTGATGAGTTCAACCTCCTGCTCGCTCAACGGGGGCTTGCCCTTGGGCATCTCGGCTTCGCCGCCGACC
>JAYUBJ010000263.1:0-6381 GCA_043740915.1 Verrucomicrobiota bacterium | reverse complement strand
TCAAGGCGCTGCGCCGGGTCTTTCTTGCGCGCCGCGCCGATGGATTTGATGACGATGTTATAGAGGCCCCGATAGACGTTGCCCCCGGAAGGATTGCCTTCCGCGCCATGCCCGTGCCAGCCGGCGCGCTCCTGAAAAAGTTCCAGTTGCCGCAGAAAAGCGCGGGCGGTTTCCAGGTCGCGCACATTGCTGAGGACGTATGGCTCCGCGCCGATCAACTCGTCGGTCTCGGCCAGATTCGCGCTGCCGCCGTGACGGATCAACTCCTTGGAAACCCAGCCGACCAGCGGGTTGCCAGAGACACCGGAGAAGGCATCGGAGCCACCGCATTGCAAACCGATCCGCAAGTGCGCGACCGATTGCCGCGTGCGCCGACAGGCGTTCGCCGATTCGAGCAACGCCTTCACCATCTGCTCGCCTTCGGCCAGTGCCGGCAGGAAATTTCCGCGCATACTCCAGAAACGAAGCGGCAGTCCGTCCAGCGGGTAAGCGTGATCGGCCAGGTACTTTTCCAGCATCACGTTCGTGACGGTCTCCGAGCCCAGGTCCACGGCGAGCGCGGCGGCGACGTTGGAGTTCACCAAAAAACCGGCGAGGGTTCGCAGCGTGAACTCCAAATTGTTCGGCGTCGTCAAACCGCCGCCTTCGGTGTGCGCTACCGCGACCACGCCATCAATGTTGGGAAATTGTTCCGGCACCTGCTTGAACCGTTCCGCGAGGGCGCGGGCGTAGCTCGCCGTGCGGGAACTGGTGCCCAGCACGACCACGTAATTGCGCGTGCCGACCCCGCGCGATCCGCCGCGCGCGAAACCCTCGAAGAACAGCGGCTCGCTCGACGATGGAACTTGCTGGCCTGGTTTGAAGGCGTGTTCATCCACCTGAAACGCGACGCGATGATTCTGAAAATTGGGGGTGGCGGGCAGCGCGAACTCGGCATGCCGTTCCTTCAACGCCTTGAGGACTTTTTCGTTGCACAGATAATCACCCGGTGCAATGGGCCGGGTGGCGAGGCCAAACGGCAGGCCCCATGATTTGATCGGTTCGCCGACCGCAATGGGCACGACCGCGAAGCGATGCCCTTCCAAGACCGTGTGCGGCAGGGTGAAGCCGCCGGGAGTGCCGGTGATGCGCGTGCCGGCCGCGAGCCGCCGCACTGCGATGGCGGCGTTGTCCCCCGGCGCGGGTATCCGTCCGACTTCTTCAAACGCAAATTCGCTTTCCATGCTGCCGCGCAATCTAAACCGGCGATGACCACGAACAAGGAAGATCCATACCTCAAAATTATCGAGGTAGCGAGGTCGTGGTCAAGGTACGCCTGCCATATGCAGAGTCTATGCTAATTCTTCGCCCCCGCCAGCTCCTCTTCAAAATCCACGATCTCCTGGATCTGTACCAAAAACCACCGGTCAATCTTGGTCAGACCAAAAATCTCCTCGATGCTGAAGCCGGCCCGCAGGGCGTGGCGGATGAAAAAGATGCGCTCGGCGTTGGGCACGCTCAACTTGCGGCTGATCACGTCGCGCGGGAGAATGTCGCGGTCGCCATAAACTTCCGTGCCGATGCGCCACGGCTTGCCATCGCCGCCCAGGCCGCTGTGGCCAATCTCCAGCGAGCGCAGGCATTTTTGGAGGCTCTCCTTGAACGTGCGCCCGATCGCCATTGCTTCCCCCACGCTTTTCATCTGCGTGGTCAATGTCGGATCGGCTTGCGGGAATTTCTCGAAGGCAAAGCGCGGAATCTTGGTGACGACGTAATCGATGCTCGGCTCGAAGCTCGCGGGGGTTTCGCGCGTGATGTCGTTCTTGAGTTCATCGAGCAGGTAACCCACCGCGAGTTTCGCGGCGATTTTCGCGATGGGAAATCCCGTGGCCTTCGATGCGAGCGCCGAGCTGCGGCTGACGCGCGGGTTCATCTCGATGATCACCATGCGGCCGTTGTCGGGGTTGACGCCGAACTGGATGTTCGAGCCGCCGGTCTCGACGCCCACCGCGCGGATCACGGCAAAACTCTGGTCGCGCATGATCTGAAATTCCTTGTCGGTCAGCGTCTGGATCGGCGCGACGGTGATGGAGTCGCCGGTGTGGACGCCCATGGGATCGAAGTTTTCGATCGAGCAGATGATGACGCAGTTGTCGGCCTTGTCGCGCATCACTTCCATCTCGTACTCCTTCCAGCCGAGAAGGGATTCCTCAATCAGGATTTCATTCACTGGCGAAAGCTCCAGGCCGCGCTTGGCAATCTCCTCGAATTCTTCGCGATTGTAACCAATGCCGCCCCCGGTGCCGCCCAGCGTGAAGGCGGGGCGGATGATGAGCGGGAGACGGCCAATTTTTTCCGCGACGGCCCGCGCTTCCTCCAGGTTATGCGCCACGCCGGAGATCGGCACGTCGAGGCCGATGGAGAGCATGAGTTCCTTGAACGCAAAACGGTCCTCGCCCTTGTGGATGGCCTCGGCTTTCGCCCCGATCATCTCAATGCCATGACGCTCGAGCGCGCCGTTCTTATGGAGCGCCATGGCGGTGTTGAGGGCGGTCTGGCCGCCGAGTGTCGGGAGCAGGACGAGCTTATGCGGGGTCTGGGATGCCGGCTCTGGGGTTTGGGGTCTGGGGTTTGGGGTCTGGGGAACACCCGGCAGGACGGCCGGTGAACTCGCAGGCGAGATACCCGTGCTACGATTGATCGGCACGCCGAGTTTTTTCATTTCCTCGAGCTCGCGGATGATGATTTTTTCCACGGTCTCGGGCGTGATGGGTTCGATATAGGTGCGGTCGGCGAACTCCGGGTCGGTCATGATGGTGGCCGGGTTGGAGTTGACGAGCACGACGCGATAGCCTTCCTCCTTGAGGGCTTTGCAGGCTTGCGTGCCGGAGTAATCAAACTCGCACGCCTGCCCGATGATGATGGGGCCGGCGCCGATGATGAGGACGCTGTGGATGTCAGTGCGTTTGGGCATGGCGGTATTTCTCTTCCAAAGTCGGGAACGAACGTCGCGTTTTACCCGCTGTGTTTCACGGAGCCGCGCTCTGGAAACGGGCCAGATGAAACACCGATTGCGCCCGGTTGGCCAACCTTTTTTGTTTCCTTCAATCCCACCGCCCGTGAAGAAACTGAGCGGCACCTTTCAGCGGGCCTTCCAGCCGGGCCCGCGCACCACGCGACCGGGCCGGGCGCCGGTGTGCCCGCCGTCCTTGAGGACTTGCGTCCCGTTCACAAAGACATGCACCACGCCCGTCGCATATTGGTGCGGCTGCGCGAAGGTGGCGTGATCTTGAATTGTGGCGGGGTCGAACACCACGATGTCCGCGAAATATCCGGGCTTGAGCCAGCCGCGCTGTTTAAGTTTCAGGTTTTCCGCCGGCAGCGAAGTCAGGCGGCGCACGGCTTCGGCGAGGGGAATGACTTGCTCGTCCCGCACGTATTTGCCGAGCAGCCGCGCGAAATTACCGTAAGCACGCGGATGTGGATTGGACTTGAGAAACGCGCCTTCGGGTGCGAGCGAAGGGGCGTCGGAATCGAAACTCACCCACGGAATCTGGATTTGCTTTTTCACATTGTCCTCGGACATCAGAAAATAAACCGTGTCCACGCGGCTGCCGTCCTCGATGACCAAATCCATCGCGGTTTCTTCCGGTGATTTGCCGCGCAGCTTCGCCACCTCGGCCAGCGTTTTTCCCGTGAGCGGCTTGAGCTGGTCGTTCTTGAAACCAACCAGCAACACCTTCTCCGGAGAACCGGCCGCCAGATAGAGGCTCTCCCATTGGTCTGTCGGCGTGGTCATCTCGCGCCGGACTCGCTCCCGAATCGCCGGATCCTTCAACCGGCCGGCCCAGGCTGCGTAACCGCCCTCCTGCACCCAGGGCGGCATGGCGGCGTCCAGACCCGTGGCGCCGGCGGTGTAGGTGTACATGTCCGCGGTTATTTTCAGCCCGGCGGCGCGCGCCCGCTCGATTTTCTGGACCAGGGCGTCCAGCTTGCCCCAGTTCAACTGGCCGGCCGCCTTCAAGTGGTAGAACTCGGCGTCGATGCCCGCCTCCCGCGCGATCAGGATCAATTCATCCGCTGCCTCCAGCAGTCGGTTGGCCTCGCTGCGAATGTGCGAGATATACATGCCGCGGTATTGGGCGGCCACTTTCGACAAGGCAATCAACTCGTCCGTCTTGGCGTAAAAAGCGGGGGCATAAATCAGCGCCGAGGCGACGCCCAGCGCGCCCTCCTCCATGGCCTGCCCAACGAGCCGCTTCATCCGCTCCAGTTCCTCGGTGGTCGGGGGACGATCGGCGTACCCAATTTCATGGATCCGCACGGTCGTGGCGCCGACGAATGACGCGACGTTGCACGAAACCCCGCGCCGGGCCAGGTGATCGAGATACTCGCCCAGCGTCGTCCATTCCACGGAGTATTTGAGGTCGCCTTGGGATTCGCGCAGATCTTTTTTCATCGCGTCATTCAATGGTCCCATCGATTCCCCTTCACCCATGACCTCGAGGGTCACGCCCTGCCGGATGTCGCTTTGCGAATTCCCGTCCAGGAGGAGCGATTCGGTGGCCCAACTGAGCATGTTGATGAAGCCCGGCGCCACGGCGAGCCCATGGGCGTCGACCTCGGTGCGGCCGCGCGCGTGGTTCAGTTTTCCCAGCGCGGCGATCGCGTCACCATTGACGGCCACGTCACCGACAAAGGGTGCGTTGCCGCTCCCGTCGTAGATGGTGCCGTTGCGGATGATGAGGTCGAAGGACGCGCTCCGGGAACCCGGGGAGGTCGAGGTGCAGCCGGCGGCGAGCGCGAGCAGGACCATGGTGAAGCAGGAACGGAGGCTCATAAAGGTCAGAGTTGGGAGCGGAAAGGCGCGGTTAATTTTTCCATCAGGCGTTTGCCCGAACCGCGTTTTTTCCATTCCGCGTAATTGATTTCATGGGCTTGTTTCTTGTCTTCCTCGAAGACCCGGGCTTGTTCGGCGGCGAATTCCGCCGAGTAAACGTTCATGTTCGCCTCGTCGTTGAGCCGGAAGGAACGGCTATCGAAATTGGCCGAGCCGACGGAGACCCAGACGTCGTCCACGACCATCATCTTGCAGTGGTACATGGTCGGCTGGTACTCATAAATCTTTATTCCCGCCTCCAACAGCGGCCCCCAGCGCGCGCGCGAGGCGTAACGCACGGACGGGGCGTCGGTCTTCGAGCCGGGCAGGAGTATTTCCACTTTCACCCCGCGCTTCGCGGCCTCCACCAACCCCTCGGTTGTCAATTCGCCCGGCACAAAATACGGGACGGAGACGCGGATGTTTTTGCGCGCAGCCGCGATGGAGAGCAGATACATCAGCCGCACGCTCTCGATGCCCTCGCGCGGCGAGCTGGTGAACACCTGGGCCATGTCCTGGCCCGCCGGCGCCAACTCCGGGAAATAATCAACGCCATCGAGTACGCGCGCCGTTGACTTCATCCAATTGTCCATGAACGCCGCCTGCATTTGCGCGACCACCGGCCCCTCCACGCGGAACATCGAATCGCGCCAATGCGTCGGCGAGTCGGCGTTGCCCAGCCAAAGGTCCGCCAGGCCCGCGCCGCCGATGAAGCCGATCCGCCCGTCCACGATGAGCAGTTTGCGGTGATCGCGGTGGTTGATGCGGGCGAGGTTGTACCAGACCAGCGGATTGTAGCGCACCACCTCCGCGCCCGATTTGCGCAGGATGTCGAGATCGGCGGAGTCGATGCGGCGCGAACCCACCCAATCCACGAGCACGTGGACCTTCACGCCGGCGTGCGACCGCTCCGCCAGGGCCTCGGCGAACTCCTTGCCGACATCGCCGGACCAATAGATGTAAGTCTCGAGCGTGATCGATTTCTGCGCGCCGCGCACGGCCGCGAGCATCGACGGGAATATTTGGTCCCCGTTGATGAGGCCGTGGATGTGGTTGCACGCGAGGAGGCCCGGCCCGACGAGGTTGTTCATCGAGCGAATAAACTGCGGGTCGGTCACGGCGTACTGCGGCTGGATTTGGTATTGGATGCCGCGGCCATGATAACCCGCGCAGCCGGCGAGCCATGGCAGCAACAGCAGCCAGGCGATTCCCCACCGTCCGGGACGGGCTGGCGCGGGGCGTCCACCGGGAGGAATGCGGTCTTCCATGTGCGTCGAATTTAATGGCGTCCCGCAAAAAGCCAAACAAAGAATTGAGGACGCCGGTCAGGGCCGTTCTGAAAAATGGGTGGCACGGGCTACCAGCCCGTTTTCGGCGGCAACTTGCCGCCGAAAAGCCCGGCGGGCGGGTAGCCCGCCGGAACAGGCCAATGGCCGGTTCCACCCAGAATGGGATTTTCAGACCGGCTCGCAGGAGGCGACGGCATAGCTCAACCACCAGAAGCATTGGCCGACGTGAATTTG
>JAYUBJ010000262.1:0-6419 GCA_043740915.1 Verrucomicrobiota bacterium | reverse complement strand
AATCATTGCTGCTGGTAATGGCGATGGGAAATGCGCCGGCGGGCAGGGGGGCAACAAAAGTGCCCACGGCGAGGCCGCCAGAGGCATTGGTGAACTTGAAAGCGTTTGTGTCGAAGATCCCCAGCCCGGTTACCACCAGATATTTCTTGCCATCAAATAGCACCGGGGCGAAGGCGGGAACCAAATTACCCTGTGAACCAATGATGACAAAATCCGACGAGATCGGCGTCCACGCCGAGTTAAAGAACTTGCCTTTGATATTTACGTTGGTGCCACCCAGGCCCTCATTCCACGTGACCAGGTAGTTGGCGCCATCGAAGGCGATTCGTGGAGCAATTTCACTTCCGGGACTCGTGGCACTGCCCACGCGATTAGTGAGCACACTTCCCGACGTGGTGACAAAGCGCCCGTAGGTTTGCGCGGTGGAAATATCTGAACCGATGGCATCCACAAACGCCACGACATATTTTGCGCCATCGAAAAACACACAGGGAAATGGAAGGTCGCTATTCAAGGAATTGGCATCAATCACCAGCTCGGAACTGACCGTTGCGCCGGCGCGGCTGATCAACTTCCCATGCACATCGGTGCCCGTGGTGCTGTCAATCCATGCCACCAGATAATTTGTCCCGTCAAAGTCAACCGCCCCCCTGGTCCCGGAAGTCCCGCTGATCTTGAACTCGGTGCCCACTTGATTGCCGGCGGTCGAAATAAGCTGGCCATAAACGTCGGTTTGGTTGGTTCCCGCGCCCCGGCGGTTGTCCGTCCAGACCGCCAAATAGTTTGTCCCGTCGAAGCCGATGGCGTTCAAATCAGGCACCGTGAGGGAGGTGCTGACCTGGAAGGGCGAACCGACCGCGGCGCCGGCTCTGCTGATAAATTGTCCCCGTACGCCGGCGCCATTCTGTTCCCACAGCAAAAGATAATTGTTGCCGTCAAAACCAACCAACGGCGGATCACCCCCGATGCCGCCTGCAAATTGCGGACCCAACAGGGTTCCTGTCGGAGACACGAGCTGAGAGTTGGGTCCGGTGTTGTTGGCTTGGTGAAAGCTGAGCAGAAAGTTGGTGCCGTCAAAAGCCGCCGTGACGTTGGGGCTGGTGGAAAGATTCGTCGCAATGGTAAACGCGCCGGCAGCGCTGGCCTCGCTCATCGCGAAAACGAGGCTGACCACCACCAATAAGCACGCCGTCAGCCGGCGCTCGAGCGAGGATGATTTCATCGTGAGTTGTGTTCGAGAATAACAGACCAACCACGAGCAAACCACACACACGATGTGAATCCCCTCGCCAGCAGCCCTTCTGAGAACGCACATCTGTACAACAATCAATGCCGAAGCGCAAATCCAAATCAAGTCGGCACGGGCGCAGCTCAGTTTCTTGCAGGAGGGCCCGGCGAATCAGCTATGGGTTGGCAGTTCGCTGTTATCCCCCTAAAAGGGAGCGTGCAAGCAATTGAGAGGTGCCACCGGCCTTGCCAAAAAGCGTTGCTTAATGGCCTTGATTGCGGCATCAGTTCGCTCGCTAAATCCCATTCGTCGGCCCGCGGTACGGTGAGAATGAATCTGTTTGAGGTAAATTATTTACCTGGCGCGGAAGCTTCCGGGTGCTTTGTTTCGGTTATCGGTAGTTAGTTGGTGTGTCCGGAAAAAAATATGAATCCAGGCGAACATGGAGCCGGCAAGATTCAGTCCATCCACGAATGGACACGAATAAACCCGGATGATGGCCGGGATTGCCCTGGTCTGGGAACCGCCAGCGAAAGTTCGCCGGCGATTGATTGCTTTTCCCCCGCCTCAACATTCAGCCCCATCCCTTCCCATTCGTGTCGATTCGTGTTCATTCGTGGTTTGCTTCTGCTGGTTTTGCTCGGGTCCGCTTTGGCGGGCGCGCAGACGCCTCCAGCCACCAAACCCGCCGGAACCTCGTTGCTTGCATCGTCCGGGAAAGTGGAATACATGCCGTTTGGTGGCAACCGCTGGACCGCGGCCGGTGTGGGACAGAACCTGCGTGCTGGCGATCATCTGCGCACCGGCGAACGCAGCCGTGCCGAGGTGCGCTTCACCGACCTCAGCGTGTTGCGACTCTCGGAACTTACGGAGATCGAGGTGCCGGAACAAATCAACGGCCGGCCGGTCCTCAAACAAAACTCGGGCTCCACGTACTTTTACAGCCGCGAAAAGCCCGATGAATTGCAGATTCGCACGCGCCTGGTTTCCGGCGCCATTCGCGGAACGGAATTTAATTTGAAAGTCGCTGACGATGGCCGGACAGAACTCGCGTTGCTGGATGGCGCGGTGGAACTGACTAACGAACAGGGCAAACTCTCCCTCAAGAGCGGCGAACTGGCGACGGTCGAGTCGGGAAAGCCACCCGTCAAAACGGCCCTGTTGGATGCGGTCAATATCATTCAGTGGTGCCTCTATTATCCTGGTGTTCTGGATCTCGACGAATTAGCACTTGCGGACGGTGAGCAGCAGGCATTGGCGGAATCCATCGCCGCCTATCGCAGCGGCGATTTGCTGCGGGCCTTGGACAGTTATCCGGCGGGGCGCGCGCCGTCATCGGACGCTGAGAAAGTATATTACGCAGCGCTCCAGCTCAGCGTCGGACAGGTCGAACATGCCGAACCGCTCCTCAATTCATTGTCCGCCAAATCACCTTTGGCCACCGCTCTGCAACAACTGATCTTGGTGGTGAAAGGAAAAAAGACCGCCCCATCCGGGACCGCGACACTTGCCACCGAGAGCATGGTAAAATCCTACCAGCTCCAGGCCGACTCCGATCTGGCTGCGGCGCTGGGTGCGGCCCAAACGGCCGCGAATAAATCGACCCGCTTTGGTTTTGCGTGGGCGCGCGTGGCCGAGTTGGAATTCAGTTTCGGGCGTACCGCGCGCGCGCGCACCGCCCTCGACCAGGCGTTGTCGATCTCGCCGCGCAATGCCCAGGCGCTGGCTTTGAAGGGCTTTCTGGCCAGCGCGGAGGGCCGGTTGCCCGAAGCTTTGAACTGGTTTGAGCAGTCGATCGCGGTGGATGGCGCGCTGGCCAATGGCTGGCTTGGGCGCGGCTTGGTGCGGATCCGCCAAGGGGACGTGGAATCTGGCCGCCAGGATTTGCAAATGGCCGCCGCGCTCGAACCAAACCGGGCCGTCCTGCGCAGCTACCTCGGCAAGGCGTTCAATCAGGCCGGCAATCCCGCGCTGGCCGTCAAGGAATTCGACCTCGCCAAACGTCTGGATCCGCGTGATCCGACTTCGTTTCTTTACTCCGCCCTGTTGAACCAGCAGCGCAATAAAATCAACGACGCCGTGCGCGATTTGGAGCACTCGCAGGAACTCAACAACAACCGGAGCGTTTATCGTTCCCAACTGTTGCTCGATCAAGACCGGGCCGTGCGCAGCGCGAATCTGGCCTCGATTTACCGCGACGCCGGCATGGTCGATGTCAGCGTGCGCGAGGCGACGCGCGCCGTGCAAAGCGATTACGCCAACTACTCGGCCCATCTCTTCCTCGGCAACAGTTACAATGAACTGCGGGATCCCCGCTCGGTCGATCTGCGTTACGAAACTCCCGCGTTCACCGAATATCTTGTGGGCAATCTGCTGGCGCCCGTCGGGGGCGGTGCGCTGTCACGCTATATTTCACAACAGGAATATTCCAAATTCTTCGAGCGCGACCGCCCGAGCTTCAGCCTCGCCACCGATTATTCGAGCGGCGGCAACTGGCAGCAAACCGGGTCGATTTATGGCAATGACGGGCGGCTCGGTTACGCCGTCGATTCCCTTTACCTCAATAACAATGGGATGCAGCCGAACAATCATCTGGAAACACGTTCGCTTTCCGCCCAGGTCAAACTCCAGTTGCGTCCTGCCGACAGCGTTTATCTGCAGGCGATTTATTCCGACACGCATGCGGGCGACTTGAATCAATACTACGATCCCGCCAGCGCCAATCGTAAGTTGCGCATCAGCGAATATCAGGAGCCGATCATGCTCCTGGGTTATCATCACGAGTGGTCACCCGGCGTGCACACCCTTTTCCTCAGCGGCCGATTGACGGATACCTTCGCCGTCGCCAATCCCGCCCAGCCTCTGCTGTTGCTGGGCAAAGGTGCCGCCGGCGAGGTCGTGCTTATCGCCAAACCCGTGCTGCCGGTGGCGGGAGAGAATTATGAGAGCAGTCTGGAAATCTACACGGCCGAACTCCAGCAAATCTTTCAACAGGAACGCCACAGTTCGATCTTCGGTCTCCGCTACCAAAACGGGACCTTCAACACGCGGAACAGTCTGGGCACCTCGACTGCGGTCACTCTGGGGAATAGCACGGTTACGCTCCCGTTTCTTTTCCCAATACCCGCGTCGCAACAATCGATGGTGTCGGATTTCGACCGGTTCAGCGCCTACGCCTACCAGAATTGGCAGGTGTTCGAACCGCTGCTCCTGACCGCGGGAGTAAGTTACGACCGGCTGAATGCGCCCGAAAATTATCGGGTGGCGCCACTGTCCAGTCAGCAGGTCAGTACGGATAAAATTTCGCCCAAGGCAGGATTCATTTGGAACATCGACAACAGCACCACGCTCCATGGCAGCTACACCCGGTCCCTCGGCGGCGTGAGTTACGACCAAAGCGTGCGGCTCGAACCCACCCAGATCGCCGGCTTCAATCAGGCGTATCGCAGCATCATCTCTGAATCCGCCGTCGGCTCGGTTGCCAGCCCGGCATTTGAAACCTGGGGTTTGGGCCTGGATCGCAAGTTTTCCACCGGCACTTATGTCGGCGTCGAAGGACAACTGCTGCGCTCGCAGGCGGACCGGACGCTCGGCGCTTTTGATCTGAGCACGGTGTTTCCCTTCGCGATCACACCCTCCGGCACGCGCCAGCATCTGGATTATGAGGAGAAGAATCTCATCGTGACGTTGAACCAACTGCTCGGTGAATATTGGTCGCTGGGTGCTCGTTATCGGCTGAGTTCGGCGGATTTGACGACTCAATTTCCGGACATCCCCGCATCGGTGAGCACCGGCGCCACGGCCAACAACGTGGCCACGCTGCACGAGTTGGAATTGAATGCGCTCTTCAATCATCGCTGCGGCTTCTTCGCGCGGGGCGAAAGCATTTGGATGACCCAGAGTAATCGCGGCTATTCCCCGGCGCTTCCGGGGGATGATGTGTGGCAGTTCAATGCGTATCTGGGCTATCGCTTTCGGCGTCGAGCGGCCGAGGTGCAATTCGGTTTGCTGAATTTAAGCAACCAGGATTACCGGTTGAATCCACTGAATCTGCATGCGGAACTCCCGCGGCAACGCACGTTCACCGTGAGCGTGAAATATAGCTATTGACCTGATGCTCCGTCTCAGTCGGCGGATTGAGCTGATAAAAACCTCCTGTGGCACTGTTCTCTAAACCAAGCAAGAGGCGGATGGCCTGCATCATCGGCGGAGTGCTGACCGCCGGTTTGGGGGCGACGCTTCTTTTCTCACCTGTGCTAGGGGACAGGCTTATACGTGATAGCTACGATCTGCCTTTCAAATATCGCCAAATCGAAAGGCCGGAGGGAGTCGTCATCATTTACCTCGACGATGCATCGCACGAGGCACTGCAACAGCCATTCTCCAAACCGTGGGACCGGGCGATACACGCGCGCTTGCTGCGCAAATTAAAAGAGGATCAAGCCAAAGCCGTTGTCTTCGACATTGTGTTCCTCGGACCAAGCCTCAACCCTGAGGCCGACCAAGAACTTGCCGATGCCATCCAAGCCCTCGGTAAAGTCATACTGTGCGCTGACTATGAGGACCGCTTTGACCGGGGTGTGCCTGTGAAGAAGTATTTCATGCCACTGGAAAAACTGCGCGCTGCGGCGGCTGGGGTAGGACTCGACAAATTCGCACCCAGTAAAGACGAAGTGGTTCGTAAACATCCGCCTTCAGGCGAGACCATACTGACTTTGGCACGGGCTGCCGCGAAATTGGTAGAAGTTCCCAACCTTGACAATTCGTCGCCCGCAGCCGCGCGGAGATGGATAAACTATTATGGTCAGCCGGGCACCCTTGAGAACGTGAGTTATCATGCGGCGTTCGGAGTTGCACCGGGTTTTTTCAAAGACAAGGTGGTTTTCATTGGGGCCCGTCAATCCGCCGGTTACACCGGCCAAGGGAAAGATGAACATGGCACCGCCTATACCTGGATTACCACCTTCCAATCGCCGGGGGTGGAAATTCACGCCACCGCGTTTCTCAATTTGGTACGGGGTGACTGGTTGATGCGTCTCAATCCGGGTGTCGAAATGTTTTTGATCGTCGCCGGAGGCTTCTCCTTTGGGTTTGGACTGACACTTTTGCGCAACTGGTTTGCTCCTTCGGCGGCTATCCTGGGGATCCTGTTGGTCACCGGGCTGGCTTGGGTGTTGTTCCGTTATCAATT
>JAYUBJ010000261.1:0-1899 GCA_043740915.1 Verrucomicrobiota bacterium | reverse complement strand
GCCGCCGCCGCCTCGCCCGTGTCTTGCGGTTCGCCCACGAACCGCTCCAGCCAGTCGGTCTCCTGGTCGGTGATCTCCGTGAACGCATGTTCGCGGTTGCGCTGGTGGGCGCGCAAATAATCGTAGCAGGTGCGGACCGCCAGCCGCATGAGCCAGTGCTCGAAGGGCGCTTCGGCCCGGAAGCTGCCGAGTTTCTGAAACGCCTTGATGAACACCTCCTGCACGATGTCCTCCACCTCGCTCTCCCGCCGCGCATAGCGCCGGGCGGTGGCAAAAATCCGGGGCTGATACTTCGTCACGAGCAGTTCAAAGCGCGCGGTGTCACCCTGCAACACCACGGCGATGATCTCCGCGTCAGTCAGTTCCATCGGCCCGCACTATGGCAAACCCCGGCCCAATAAAAAAGATGAAAGCTGCAACCGACAGTCACGCGGGTGCATCTTGATTTTTTGCCGGGGAGTCAGGGAGAATCTGCGGCCCGCGAAATGCCGCTCAGCGCGCGGCTGAACCGGACCGCGAGTTGTCCCAACTCACAGCGCGTGAAAGAACCGAGGCGGGTTGGGTTGAACGCTCGTTTACCGGCGATGCGCTGCGGTTTGGGACAACTCGCGGTCCGGGAGGGGAAGTGCCGAGTTTGGGTGGCGCCCGAGCGCACGGTGCCTCGACCGCGTGGGCGCAAGCGAGAGCGGCCGAAACCTCGCAACCGCTCTGCCGGGAATTGAACTGCGCCCTTGTCACCCGCGGGCCGATAGACTTCCCCTTGCCCGCCGACGGGAGGGCAGGCAAACTCCGCCCACATGCGTGAAACTTTCCGAGCCTGGTGGGAAGCCGTCGAGACTTTTGGCCTGGAGGTCATCTTCGAACAGCGCCCCGGCAAACGGGCCACGCTGCTGCGCGGGATCCTGTTCGGGCTTTCCAAAATCTTTGAAGTCATCGTCAAGCTCCGCCGCTTTCTCTACAATGTCCGCATCCTCCGCGATTCGACCCTCGGCATCCAGGTCATCGCCATTGGCAACCTCACCGTCGGCGGCACCGGCAAAACCCCCGTCGTGGAAAAATTCGCCACCGCGCTCCGCGACCAGGGCCGCACCGTCGCCATTCTCTCCCGGGGCTATCGTTCGAAACCACCGCCGTTGAGCAAACGCCTGATCGACAAGCTGCTCTTCCGCGACGACCGCACGCCGCCGCGCGTGGTGTCCGATGGCAAATCGCTGCTGCTGGATTCGGAAACCGCCGGCGATGAGCCGTACATGCTGGCCTCAAACCTGAAGGATGTTGTCGTGCTGGTGGACAAGGACCGGGTGAAGAGCGGCCGTTACGCCATCGAGAAATTTGGCTGCGACACGCTGCTGCTCGATGATGGTTTTCAATATTGGAAATTGCGCGGACGCCGCCGGGACATTGTGTTGATCGACTGCCAGCAGCCCTTTGGCAACGAGCACCTGCTGCCGCGTGGCACGCTGCGCGAGCCGCCGTCGCACCTCGCCCGCGCCAACACCATTTTCATCACCAAAAGCGATGGCGACACCGCGCGGCTCCGCGCGCGCATCGCCCGCCACAATCCCACGGCCGGGATCATCGAGTGCATCCACCACCCGCTCTACTTCGAGGACGTCTTCACCGGCGAACAGCACAGTCTGGATCTGCTCAAGGGCAAGAACGTGGCCTCGTTCAGCGGCATCGCGCAGCCGGAGAGTTTTGAACGCAGCCTCGAAAAACTGTGCGGCAAGAAACTTGTCTATAACAAGCGGTTTGCCGACCACCATCGCTTCACGCAGCAGGAAATCCTGAACGCGATCAACCGCGGCAAAAAGCGGCAGGCGGAGATGATCATTACCACCCAGAAAGACGCCGTACGCTTCCCAAAAATCGACCGGCGCGATTTGCCGATCTATTTCA
>JAYUBJ010000260.1:0-6446 GCA_043740915.1 Verrucomicrobiota bacterium | reverse complement strand
ATGCAATACGATTCATGCGCTCCGCGCCCGACGCGCCCCCGCAGTTGGTGCAATTGCGCCAGGCCAAATTGCTCGGCGTTCTCAATGACCATCAGGGTGGCGTTGGCCAGATCGACACCGACTTCGATGACCGAGGTTGCCAGCAGCACTTGAATTTCATTGGCGCGAAAGGCGGCCATGACACGCTCCTTTTCCTCGGACTTGAGGCGCCCGTGCAACAAGCCGACGCGGGACGGCGCCAGTTCCCTTTGAAGTTTTTCCCATTCCTGCGTCACCGCTTTGACACCGGTTTTCAAGTCCGCCTCCTCGACGCGCGGATAAACCACGTACGCCTGCCGGCCTTCCGCGAGTCGTTCGCGCAGGAACGCCCACACTTTGGGCAGCCGTTCCGCCGCACGCACAAACGTCTGAACGCGTCCGCGGCCCGCCGGCAGTTCGTCGATGGTGGAGATGTCCAGGTCACCGTAGAGGGTCAACCCCAGCGTGCGCGGGATGGGGGTGGCGGTCATGACGAGCACATGCGGATAGCGGCCTTTGCGCACGAGGGTTTCCCGCTGCCCCACCCCAAACTTGTGCTGCTCGTCGATGATCACCAAGCCCAGATGGTCCGGGGTGAAACCGGACTCGATGAGCGCGTGGGTGCCGATGGTGAGCGTGGGATTTTGAGCGCGATCTGCATTGTCATTTGGGAGCGGGTGCGGAGTAACGCCCACAGCTCTCAACTCCGGCTGGCCCTGAACCTCCGTCCTTCGACTGCCCGTCCGCAATGCCACCGCGACGCCGAGCGGGGTGAACCAGTGTTGGAAAACTTGATAATGTTGTTCGGCCAGAATCTCCGTCGGCGCCATCAGCGCGACGTTGTAGCCGCTTTCCAACGCCATCAATGCCGCGCAGGCCGCGACCACCGTTTTCCCCGAGCCGACATCGCCCTGGAGCAAACGGCGCATCGGCTGCGCGCCACCGAGATCTTGGCGCAGTTCGCGCAACACCCGGGTTTGTGCTTCGGTGAGCTGGAAGGCGAGCTGGCGCAGGAACGGTCGGATGAGATGATTATCGCCGGCGCAGGGCAGGGGACGCGCATTGGTCTGGAGCTTGCGTCGTCGGGTCTGGATTTGCAGTTGCAGCTCGATGAATTCGTCCAGCGCCAGTCGTTGCCGCGCGATCTCCGTGTCGCGCAGCTCTTCCGGAAAATGGAGCAGATGCACCGCGTGGGCGCGGGTCGGCAAGGCGGGCAGCGCGGTGGCGGGGTGCGGCTCAGTGAACTGCGTTTCAAATTCAATGAGCATTCGCCAGATCAGCGCGCGCAGCCAGCGCTGCGGCAGGCCCTCGGTCAGGGGATACACCGGCGCGATGCGGTTGAGGTGGATGGAACTTTCCTCCGCCGCATTGATGACTTCGGTTTCCGGATGGTCGATGGTGCGCGGTTTCAGAGAATTGGGTTTGCCAAACACGAACATGTCGTCGCCGACTGCGAAATATTTCTCCATAAACGGCAGGTTCCACCAGCGGCAATGGAGCCGGGCCGTGCCGTCGTCGAGAATGATTTCAAACACCGACTTGTTGCCGCCGCGATAACGCTTGAGTCCCTGGGCGACGATCTTGCCGCGCGTCGTGGCGGGTTCGCCGAGTTTCAAGGCGGCGATGGCGAGAAAATGACGGCGGTCTTCGTAGCGGCGCGGACGATGCAGCAGCAGATCCTCGAGGGTGCGCAAATTGAGGCGGGCGAGCTGCGTGGCGCGCTCGGAGCCAATGCCGCGCAAGGCTGCGAGCGGTGCGGCCAGGGAGGGGGTGGACGGGTTCGGCATGCGGAAGTTATAGAGGGTGAGCGGGGATAGTTCCAACACATTGCCCCTTGAACTTTCGGCGATGCGCCGCATTCTTAGCGCAATGGCTGAAGACTCTGATTCTCCACTCGACCAGCTCTGGCAGGAATACGGCGCGGTCTTTCGCGACTTCGACGACCTGACGCTCGCGCGCTGGATGGCGCAAACGCTGGGGCAATTGCATGGCCGCGCCTGGCGGTTCTCGCACCCGTTGCTCGGCGCGTACCGGCTCGCGGCGCAACTGGCGCATGAGCGGCAGATCTGGCTGAAGCGGCTGGCCGCGCCGCCGCGCGATTATTCTGAGGCCACCTGCTGCCGCGCCCCGCTCCTGCCCTTGCTGACCCGGGACGTCCTGGAATCGGGATTAGTCTGCCAACATTGCTCCGGCACGGCGGTGGCGTTCGACGAAATTACGGCGGAAGTGCAAATCGCAATCAAAAAGTGGGCGGAGGAATACGCGCCGGTCCATGAAGTCGCGCATTGGGAGGATCGCCGCCGCAAGAGCGTGGGGAATTACGACCGGGCGTTTGAAGGGGCCGCCGTGAGCGCGGAGAAACTCCTCGCCTACGCGGGCAGCCAGCTCGCGACGAAATTGCTGGAGCATTACCCCGCCGTCGTGTGGGAAGACCAGGATGAATGTCTCGAAGTCCGTCCAGAAGACATTGAACTCTAGCGTGAAAAGACCGCTTAAATGGGGTTTACGCCTTGTGATTCTGCTGGTGGTGTTGCTGATCGCCGCCGCGTTGCTGTTTGACACGGTGGTCACGTCGCTCGCCGAGAGCCGGATCCGCGAAGCCACCGGGTTGGACGTGAAGATCGGAAAATTGGAGATCGGCTTGATTCACCCCATCCTCACGCTGGAGAACTTCAAGGTCTACAATACGGCGGAATTTGGCGGTGCCCTGCTGATTGACCTGCCGGAACTGCACCTGGAATACGACCGGGACGACTGGAACGCGGGCAGGGTTCACCTCAAGCTGGTCCGGTTGAATCTGGCTGAATTGCATCTGGTGAAGAGTCAAGCGGGCCGCACCAACTTCATGGAATTATTCACCAAGCTTGAGGCAACCGAGTTGCGTAAAGCCAGGCAAACCAAAGTGGTATTCGCCGGGGTTGATACTCTGAATCTTACGTTGGGCAAGGTCATCCGGACGGATCTTGGCCAGTCGAGTCCGCCGCTCGAATATGATTTTCGGGTGAAGAACCAGATCTACACCGATCTCAAGACGGAACAGGATGTGCAGACCAAACTGCTGCCCGTCATCGTCCGTGCCGGCGTCGCCTACCTCACGCAAGGCCTGTTCAATCCTCCGAGAGCGCCGCTCAAGCCGGCCACTGGAAGTGGGGAACAAAGCGACGGCAAAACGTTGGAAGCGATCCAAGCTCCGTTAGAGGAATAAACCTTCAAGTGGCGCGCGTCCTTCGGCCGCAGAAAGGCCGGCCACAAGCAGGGAAAAGGATTCGATAGCAATCGGCGAACGAACAGCTAACTTGCCGGCACGGTTATGAGCGAGTGGCATTTCAAATTACTCTATGACGGAGAATGTCCGCTCTGCCAGCGGGAGGTGCGATGGTTGCAAAGTTTGAATCGTTCCGGTCATCTTGCCTTTGAAGATATTTCTTCACCTGGTTTTGACCCGGCGCGCTATGGCGCAACGCGTGAGGAACTCCCCGGCGTTATCCATGGTGTTTTCCCGGACGGGCGCATTGTGCGCAAGGTCGCAGTGTTCCGGGAGGCTTACCGGGCTGTTGACTTCGGGTGGTTCCTTGCGCCGACAGGCTGGCCGGTCTTGCGATGGGTGTTCGACAAACTTTATGTTCTCTTTGCACGCTACCGAGTGCCGATCGGGCGGCTTTTCGGTCGTTCGTGTGCTTCGGGCAGGTGCGAAGTTCAACCGAAGTGACACCATCGCCTATGAGCCTACTCACAATTCTCCTCGACGCGGCAGGCGGTTTTGCCATCGTGCTCGGGCTGCTGCACTTTACCTTTCCCAAGCGGTTCGGCCTGTTGCAGGGACTCCCCACAGACGACGGGCCAATGCTGCCATTCCGCCTCCTGTTCTACCGCTACGATATGAAACGGTCAGACTTGCGCGGTATCGTTTACGTGATGAACCATTGCGTCAGCTACGCGATCCTTGCGGTGGGTGTATACGATCTCTTCGCTCCCCGATGGCTCGGCACATTTCCCGGTTCGTTGACGGCTGGCGGGATTGCGGGGTTTTGGTTCGTGCGGGCGGGAACGCAGTTCTACCTTGGACACCGCCGGGGCGACTGGTTCGTGGTCGCCTGGTTCGCATGTTTGGGCGCGTTGCATGTGGCCGCCGCAGTCCAGTGAGAATGTTGAAGTCTGCGTGGAAACACTTGGAAACCTTACAATATTTTCACCTTGAATTCCTCGCCCGCTTTGTGGGACAGGGCGAAGCCGGTCATCAGTTCGGGGATCTTCTCCAGGTCTTTCAGGCTCACCAGTTCCACCGGCGAATGCATATAGCGGTTCGGCAGGTTGATCAGCGCGCTGGGAATGCCGCCGCGCGTCCAGAAGATCACGTCCGTGTCCGTGCCGCTTTTATGCTCCACGGTCGCGCACAGCGGCGCGAACCATCAACCCACAAGCTTGTTGTATTCTTCGTGGCTACCGATCCAGACCCATTCCACGCCGCCGTCAACCTTGTGTCCCAACGCCCGATAATGATCGCCCACACGGACGGAGAAGCGTTCACCTCGGCCGGCCAGTTTTTTGAAATCCAGCGATGGATGACGCGGATTGTCGCGCCAGAGCCGGTAATTTTTCACCGCCAGCCGTTGAATGGGTGCAGGCAGTTCCTGATAGAGTTTCCAAAACCGGCGGGTGGCCTGGGAGGTCATTCCTGGTCGGCAGGCCAGTCGTGGAGCGAACCGGCCTGGCGTTCGGCGGCGGCTTCATTGAAAAGAAAATCCAGTTTGCCCGTGGTAGCGTCGCGCTCCATCTGCCGCTGCCAAAGCTCGTGGTAGCGCGTGCTGACCCACGAGGCCAGCCGGTCAAAGTCCGACGGAGCCAGTCGCTCGGCAGCTTGCTCGATTTCTTCCACCGTGTTCATGGTGACAAGGTATTTGAATGGGCTAAATGATTCAAGCTCCGGTTGACTTCCCTCATGCGCGAACTGGAAATCGATCTGCTTTGCTCGGCCCCCACGCACCCGCGAGTGGGATGCCGCTAAATCTTCACCTTAAACTCCTCGCCCGTCTTGAGGGTCAGCGCGAAGCCGGCCATGAGTTCGGGAATCTTCTCGAGGTCCTTCAAGCTCACCAGTTCCACCGGCGAATGCATGTAGCGGTTCGGCAGGCTGATCAGCGCGCTGGGAATGCCGCCGCGTGTCCAAAATATTACGTCCGTGTCCGTGCCGCTTGAGGATGACATCGCTTCGTGCTGGAGTTGGATTTTCTTGGCCGCCGCGACGCTTTCGATCCGTTCCACCACCATGGGATGATTGCAGCCGCCGTGTGTGATCGTAGGTCCCTTGCCGATCTTTACGTCGCCGTGCTGCGCTTTGCTGACGGTGGGATAATCGGTCGCGTGCGTCACGTCCACCACGAGCGCCACGTCCGGCTTGAGCGAATAGGCGATCTGCCGCGCGCCGAACAAACCAACTTCCTCCATGATGTTGGACACGGCGCAAATTTCCGCTTTGACCCTGCCCTTCTGCGCGCTCAACAACCGCAGCGCCTCGGCCACGGCAAAGGTGCCGATGCGGTTGTCAAACGCGCGGGCAATCGCCAGGTCGCCGCGCAACAGTTCAAATTCATCCACCAGTGTGATTGGATCGCCGATATGCACCAGTTTCTCCGCCTTCTTACGGCTGCCCACGCCGATGTCGATGAACAGGTCTTCGATCTTGGGGAGCTTGCGTTCGCCGTCCGACTTGGTGAGGTGCGGCGCGACATTGCCGACGACGCCCTTCACCGGGCCGGTCTTCGTGTGAATGTTGACGCGCTGGGCCTTGGTGATGGCGGCATCGACGCCGCCGAGTTTACGGACGTAGATGAAGCCATCCTTGTCGATGTAGTTCACCGTCATGGCGATTTCGTCCGCGTGCGCCGCGAGCATGAGGCGGGGTGAGCCGCCTTTGTTCAGGACCGCCACGGCGTTGCCGTACGCGTCGGAAAACGTTTCCTCGGCGAACGGGGTGACGTAATCGAGCCACACGCGTTGTCCGCGGGCCTCGTGTCCGGAAGGGCTGGGGGTGTTGACCAGTTTTTGAAGAAATTGCAGTGATTCGTCGCGCATGGCCGGACAATAAAGGCAAAAAGCAAGAAGGCAAAAGGCAAAACGTAGGGCGGGCAGCCTCCAGGCGGATAACCTGGTAGGGATGCGCTGCGACGCGTCACCATCTGTCGACGCAGTCGGCGCGAGTGCAGCGAGCATCCCCGCGGGTCGGCACTCTATTTGCAAACGGTCAGCCACCTAGATCGCACGCGGCTCGCGGACCCGAACCGCTCGCGTCGCTGCGCTCGCTGACGCGGGATTAATGGGGACCCGCCGCAGCGC
This sequence comes from Verrucomicrobiota bacterium, assembly GCA_043740915.1. Lineage (GTDB taxonomy): Bacteria > Verrucomicrobiota > Verrucomicrobiia > Limisphaerales > JAYTXL01 > JAYTXL01. Next base: position 95 of record JAYUBJ010000260.1, on the reverse strand, counting down.
AGTGGTGTCCAGTTAACTTTGCCAGGAATTGAAAACGGCCTTTATTCACGGGCATTTTTGGCGATGAGGGTTGTTGTCGATATGGAATGTGATCA
>JAYUBJ010000259.1:0-1900 GCA_043740915.1 Verrucomicrobiota bacterium | reverse complement strand
CGAGCGGCAACTCGCCGTTCGGAAGGGAGGCAGCGCCCGCGCTTTCACAGACCCTTGTTTCCAATGGCGACGTTTCCTCCTGTTCCGCCCGGCCAGTGGCCCGGCGGCACAGGCAGGTTGCCTGTGCTACCCATTCCAACTCCGTAATCCGAGTTTAACCAGCGCTCACCTTTGGCAACCGCCTCTCCCGCGCTACCGTGGCCCGAGGATGCGTTCCGGCCGCGCGTAAATATTCATTGTTTGCGCACGCAAAAAACCCACGAGCGTCTGCCGGCTCGCCCGCGCAAACTCGACCGCGAGATTCGTCGGCGCGGACACGGCGGCGATGATGGTCACGCGCGCGGCCAGCGCCTTCTGCAAGATTTCGAACGAGGCGCGTCCGCTAACGAGCAAAATATGTTTGTCGAACGGCAGCCGTCCGGTCAACAAGCCGTGACCCAGCACCTTGTCCACCGCGTTATGCCGCCCCACGTCTTCGCGCAGCACAATCAGTTTGCCCTCGGCATCAAACACCGCCGCGGCGTGCAGCCCGCCCGTGCGTTCGAATGTTTTCTGTTGTCGCCGCATCTGCGCCGGCAGCGCCAGGATGGTTGCGGCGGCGACGCGCAGTTTGCCCCGCACCGGTGGGAAGTGCTGGTGGACAGCGTCGATGGTCGCCTTGCCGCACAGGCCGCAACTAGACGAGGCGAAGACATGCCTCGTGAGTTGGGCGAAGTCCACCGTGACTTCCGGTGACAAAAGGAAGTTGAGGACGTTCTGGCCCTTGTTCCTCGGATGGGACTTGATGGCGACGATGTCCGCGCGACGCGTGATCAAGCCCTCCGTCAACAGAAAACCTGCCGCCAATTCGTCATCGTGGCCGGGCGTGCGCATGGTCACGCTCACCGGCCGCGCATCCACTTGGATCTCCAACGGCTCCTCGACGGCCAGGGCATCGACACACTTTTTCGGTGGAGCGCCATTCGTGTGGCGCACCATCCGAGTGCGGACGTGTTCCAAGGAGGCTTTCATAATTGTTCCATTGTTTCAGCGGGGATCATCGACGCCAGCGTAACACGAGGGGGGCAGGAACGTCAGCAAAACTATGAGGTGGTGGAGGCGAGTGGGGTGTGATTAAAAGCGGGTGAGGCGATCCCCCAGCAGGTAGGGCGCGTCGCTCCGCGCGCGCCGTTGGGAATGCCCCCTCCACACGGGCGGCGCGCGCGGAGCGACGCGCCCTACCACCTGCGGTTTTCCAGTCGATTCCTGGTTATCCTCACCCACTTTTAATCACACCCGGGCGAGTACCGGACACTGCCCCCAAACTTATCCGGAGCGCAGCGGGGCTGTGTCTCGAACCGGCAGCAGAAGCGTTGAAAGCCATAAATGCCATGGGAAAATACCGACGCGTCCGGTTTTTTCGACGTGCTGCGGCTGGTCGAGGACGACACAGCCACGCTCCGGGGGCAGACAGATGCGTCCGGGCGAAGCCTGTCGCGGAGACTTGCTTTCGCCATCGCTGCGAAGTATCAACTCCTGTGCCAATGCCGACGCTTGCCAACTTCGAAATCGTACAACGTTGGTGCAATGAACCTGCGCCACTGTTGCCGCTGCTCCATGCGTTTCACGACCGCGATGGCTGTCTGTCGGATGAAGCCCTGCGTGCGGTATCGGAAGGACTGAAGATTCCACTGGCGGATCTTTATGGCACGGTCACGTTCTACCACCACTTCTCGCGGACACCGGGCGGGGCCAAGGCGCCGCGCGTCTGCACCGGTAATGTTTGCAGCCTGCGCGGTGGTAAAGAGTTGCTCGGCGCGCTGAAAATTCAGGGCGCCATCTCCATGCCGTGCGCGGGACATTGCGACGAACCGGTGCCGGTGTTGCGCGGGAACGAGACGCTGATCGGCACTTCTCCGAC
>JAYUBJ010000258.1:0-1909 GCA_043740915.1 Verrucomicrobiota bacterium | reverse complement strand
CGCGCCAGCGGCCTTTTCCATCGTGGCGAGTCTGCGGATTGTTGCCGGCTTTGCTGTATCTCTTGCTGGCAGGCGTGTGGTTGGTTCGTGTCGGACCGTGGGAGGGCTTCGCAAAATGACCCTGATCGCAACCCCGGCCCTGGTGCGAGAACGTGGCCCACGAGTCCCCCCTGCTCCGCCGGGCGGAATTCGTGCCGGGTGCGCCGTCGCCCCCGCTGAATTTGCGGCGGTGCGTCGACACGCCGTGTTGCAAGGATGCAAATGGGATCCGCAGGTGGGTGATGTGAACACTTTGTCACCGTTTCCACTCGTGATGCGCCAAGGAGTTTGGAATCGGCTTGCGAAACAGGCGGCACAACTCGCGGCCGAAACAATCCGGGCCGAGTTGGAAGTGGTGAAGCGTCCGGAGTTGATCCGCGAATTGGGTCTGCCGCGTGAACTAAGGAACATGTTGGGCGGACCGCAACCGCTGACACCGGCCGCAGGTCGCGTGATCCGATTTGATTTCCACCTTACCACCGAAGGCTGGCGCATTTCCGAGGCGAACACGGACGTGCCGGGCGGCTTCAGCGAGGCGTCGCACTTCACGGCCTTGATGGCCGCGCATTTTACCGGCCTGCGACCGGCCGGAAATCCGGCGGGCGCCTGGGCCGATGCGCTGGGTTCGACCGCCGGATCCGCTGGTGTGGTGGCACTGCTTTCGGCACCTGGTTACATGGAAGACCATCAAGTCATTGCGTTTTTGTCCGCGCAATTACGCGAACGTGGGTGTCGTTCGTATTTGGCCAGTCCGCGGCAGATCATCTGGCAGGACGGCTTCGCGCAGCTGGAATGTGCATGGTATCGCGGACGCGTGGATGCATTGGTGCGATTTTATCAAGCCGAGTGGCTGGCGCGCCCGAATGGAAATGGCGATGCGGCAGTTTTCTTTCGTGGTGGCCGGACGCCGGTTGGCAATCCCGGCATCGCCGCAATCTGCGAGAGCAAGCGCTTTCCGCTGGTGTGGGACCGGCTGGCCACCCCGCTCTCCACCTGGCGCGCACTGCTCCCGGAAACCAGGGATCCACGCCACGCCCCTTGGGAGCGCGACGACGGATGGCTGCTCAAGACCGCGCTGTGCAACACCGGTGACACGGTGTCCGTGCGCGAATGGTTGGGAGCGCGGGACTGGTCACGTGTGCGTCGGAACGCCCGATGGTTCCCCGGTCGCTGGGTCGCCCAACGACGCTTCGAATCTTTGGCCGTCGCCACCCCCGCCGGGCCGCGGCACATTTGCATTGGTGTTTACACTGTAAACGGAAGGGCGGTGGGCGCGTATGCCCGGTTGGCCGTGAAACCGCTGATTGATTTCGCGGCTGTCGATGTCGCGCTGCTCCTGGAGGACGATGAATAAGGAATATATTTTCACCACGTGGGCACCGGACGCGTCCGGCTGGTCGCCGTGGGTCAAACCAGTTCTTTTCGCCTGCCTCGGAGCCGCCGCATCGACCCCGCCTGACGCCAAAACAGTTTTGAACCTGGACTGGGCGCCGGCCGCCGAAACTCGCACGGCGTTGATTCTGGATTTGCCAGGGCCGGAGGGCGTGTTGCTTGGGCTCGCGTTGGCGGAACGGGGTTATCGGCCGGTGCCGGTTTACAACGCCGTGCCCCTGCCTTCCCGTGAAGCACCGGTCGATCTCGCGACCGGCCGGGCGATGGCTGCCGTGGACGTGCTGCCGATCCTGACCGCGCTCGAACAGGGCGCTGAAATTCTAGCCAACTTGACTTTACCGAATGAAGCGCCGCCGGCATTTTTGCTCGATGCCAATCGGCAAGGGAGTTTCCGAGAAATGATGCCGGATGAATTCGACAATCGCTCGATCTGTTTCACCACGGATTTTCCGTCCGCGAATTTTCTCTTCGCCCAGGG
>JAYUBJ010000257.1:0-6476 GCA_043740915.1 Verrucomicrobiota bacterium | reverse complement strand
TTTTCCAAGCTCAACTCTGCACCGTTTCGGACTCAGGCCGTGAAGAGGATGGTGATGATGACGACGGTGATGATGACGACGGCTTCGGCGGAACCAAGTGCATCTTCTCAAATACCGTGAGAGTGTTCATCGGCGAGCCGAATCCCGTCTAAGCACCACACTAATCGCCAGCCAGTTCAACCGGGGAATGCTTCAAGCCCGCCAAGTTGTAAAACAGCTTGGCAGGATTTTCTGGTGCCTGTTCGCGTGCATCAACGGGTGACAAATTCACCACTGCCTCCAAACCGGTAGGGACGAAATACGGAATTCTTGGCTGGATTTTACTGGAACTTCTTTCGGCTTGCGGTCGCAGTGATTTCTAAGGGCGAAGCAAAAACGCGCATTCACTTGCTCGATCAGCAACACACACCTTGCAGTTCGGGTGGCCATCCGGCTTTCACAGACGCCCGTTTTTGGCTCCCGTCGCGCCCACGGATTCCATCTCCACACCAACCCAATTTGAGATCTCCTAAAGTGTCCAAACGAAGGTTTGACAATCGAACCCGATCGACGGATGCTTAGGCGGTTTAAAATGGCTTTTGTGCGCAATCATTTGACAGTTTTGAGCGTCACTTCGCTCTGGCGCACGGCTTTGCTGGCCGTTTTGTTCAGTTCGTTTCGGGCGGATGCCATCACGCTGGACTGGAACGTTCAGACTTGGTCAGCGGCCCAGGGGTTCTCCAAGTCGTTTGAGCTTGATTCAAACAACCCGGGCAACGACGTCACCATTACGGTCTCCGGCGACACCAGCTTTGCCTTGGCGAACACTCCGCAAGACACTACTACCCTCAACGGTGGCTTGGGCGCTTCTGAGCACTCTTTGCTCTTGGCAGGGGCACCATTCACGAGCGACTCGCAACGGTTCATCGTTACGATCACGTTTAATTACGCAGCCGGGGTTGACTTCGCGGACTTCACTCTCTTCGACATCGATAAATCTACTGGTAGCGGCAGCACTTGGACGGATCAGATACGGAACATCCGGGGGATCAACAGCCTCACCGGCACCACCAACGGGGCAAATATTACTGCGGTGGGAAGCCAAGCCACTCTGGCCGGAACTGCGGGCAACACGAACCAGACGATCACGGGTAACGCGATTAACAACGATGCCAACAGCGGCGGTAACGCGACGATCGATTACGGCGGCAAGATCATCACCTCGATCACATTTGAATATGGCAATGCCCCTGGCACTCCTGTTGATTCAATCCAATGGATAGGCGTGGACGAAATTCATTACCGGCCCAAAGTTCCCGAGGTGAACCCGGCATTGGTCGCCATGGTAGTTTGCGGCTTGGCGATCGGTGTCCGCGCCCGCCGGCGAAGCACACCCTCCGGCAAGAACTCCCCCGCTTGAGCGCCCCCCTGGAATTGTGAGCGGTTGGTTCCAGCGAAAACCGGACGAGCCGGATTGGACGCTCATCAGCGGGGTCGATTTCCGCAAAGCAGCCGTTGCCATCGTGATCCTCGCCGTGCTCGGCTTGGCCGGCTGGCAAGGATATCAACGCTACCTCGTCTGGAACGAACGGCATTTGGTCGATCAAGCCTGGCAATTCGCCCGCAAGGCGGACATCCGCAGCAGCCTCCTCAACGCGCGCCAAGTGATCGCTTTGAATCCCACCAATCTCGCGGCGACGCGCCTCATGGCAGAATTGGCGGATAACGCGCATGCGCCCGCCGCCGTTTTGTGGCGTCGGCGGGTGGATGAGTTGGAACCTCATCGTCTAAAAAACCAACTTGCGTGGGCGGCGACGGCCTTGCGGGAGGGAGAATTGAGCATGGCCAAGCAGGTGCTCGATAAAGTGGATGCCGCAGGTCGCTTAACGGCTGAATACAACCAGGCGATGGGAGCCTGGGCCGTCCAAGCAAAACAATTTGGCATCGCTGAACGGCATTTCGCCGAAATCCTGCGCTTGCAACCAACCAATGAACTCGCCCGGTTGAATCTGGCCACGATCCGCCTCCAGTCCCCGCGCCCGGAAGCGCATGCCGAGGCCTTGGCGACGATGGAGCAGTTGCGCCAGGTTCCCAAATACCATCTGCCCGCCCTGCGCGCATTGTTGGCGGATGCCAAGCGGAATAAGCAGTCCGCCCAAGCGCTTTCGCTCGCCCGTGAACTCATGGTGGCGTCGCCGGTGGATTACCGGGATCAATTGCCCTACTTGGACGCCTTGCATCAAAGCCACCATCCGGATTTCACCGCGCAACTGGCACAATTCCAGGCCAAAGCCGAGGCGCACCCGCAGAATATTTTCCTGCTGATCGAATGGATGAATGCGCGCGGCCTCGCGGCGCAGGCCTTGGAGTGGCGCGAGCGACTCGCACCCGAGATGCGCCAGCGCCGGCCCATTCCGATCGCCATCGCCGAATCCTATCGCCAGCTCACCAATTGGGCCGGGCTCAAGACCCTCGTCGTCAATGCCAACTGGCGGGAAATGGACTGCGTCCGGCTGGCCAACCTTGCCCTTGCCTTGGACGAGCACAATGATACCCGCGAATCACGGCTGGAGTGGCAGCACGCAGTGGAAACCGCCCGCGAAAACCCGCGGCAGATCGAGCTGCTGGCCCGACTCGTCGAAGGATGGGGCTGGTCCGCACAGGCCGAGCGGCTTTGGTGGACCCTCGCCAACGGCAAGTCGGATCAATACCCGGCGTTGAAATCGCTTTACCGGCTGTACAACACCAAACATGACACCCGCCAACTATTGCGCGTCTCTTCCCGCATCTATCAACTCAATCGCACGGACTTGGTGGCCAAGAACAACCTGGCTTTGTTCTCCCTCTTGTTGCATCAGGAGATCTATCCTTCCGCGCACCAACTGGCGCTGGAAAATTACCAGACGTCCACCAACACCCTGGCCTTCCTGACCACCTACGCTTTTTCGTTGCACGAACAAAAGCGCACGGCCGACGGCGTGAGGCTGCTCGACACGCTGTCCGAAGAACAACTACAGGATCCTGCGGCGGCCGCCTATTACGGCTTGCTGCTCGCCGCCGATCAGCAGCCAGCCAAGGCGCGCAAATATCTCGAGCAGGCCGATCAGGCACCACAACTCCTCGCAGAAGAACAAGCGCTCGTCCGCGAGGCCAGACGGAAACTCCCATGACCCACGGGCAACGAGACACGGGCAATGGTCTGGCTTGGATTTTCGCCTTGGCTGGGGCCTGGTTGTGGACCTGGCGGCACCTGGCCGTCGAATGGCGGCTCAATGAGCAATACCAATACGGTTACGCCGTGCCCGTGCTGGCCGCCGGTCTGGCTGGGCTGCGCCTTCACAGTATGCCCGCTTCCATGGCCGCTGCGGCCACGCCTCGCGCGTGCAACACGGCGGCGATCTTCCCCGTGGCCTTCGGGATCTTTCTGCTCGGTGAACTGCTCCGGGAACAGGACTCGACGTGGCGTTTGGTGGGCGGGTTGTTGATGGGTGCGGTAACGCTCCTGACCCTCGGCTGGCTCTGGCGTTGCGGCGGTCCAGCTCTGGTCCGGCAACTCGCCTTTCCCCTGGCCTTCACCTGGCTGGCCCTGCCGTGGCCTTCGCCCATGGAATCCTTCTGCACCATGAAACTCATGCAGGTGGTCACCGGCCTGACCGTGCATCTTCTGAACCACACCGGCATCGCGGCCATGCAGCACGTCAATGTCATCGAATTAAAACAGGGGTGGGTCGGGGTGGACACCGCCTGCAGCGGCGTGCAATCCTTGCAGGCCAGCCTGGTCGTTGCGCTGTTTCTCGGAGAATTATACCGCTTCAAATTCAGGGGCCGGCTCGCGTTGATCATCGTCGGCGGATTCATCGCCAGTCTGGCCAACCTGGGCCGAATTTATCTGCTCACCCGCCTGGTGAATGCCCACGGCGAAGCCGCCCTCGATCAATATCACCAGTCGATCGGTTACGCGGTCACGGCGGGAACTTTTTCGACCTTGTTCTTTTGTGCCTGGTGGGCTGCCCGCAAAGCCACGGCCCCGTTGCCACAGCCGAATCCGGGCACCCGGCCCAACTGCCTGCGCCTGGCCGGTGCCGAGGGGTGGGCGGCCCTGTTGTGCCTTTTGGCAACGCCGGTCCTCGCCTGGACCTGGTTTGCCTTTGTGCCAGGTGAAGGACTCCTCGTGCAACATACCCCCTTGTGGCAACTCAACACCAATCGCCTCCCCGCCGGGTGGAAAGTCTCGGCGGAACCTTTGTCCCGACCGGAACGGGCGCTGCTCGGATTCAGTGAAGGCCAGGCACTCGCGTTGCGCAGTCCGACCGGAGTGCCCGCCCAAGTCTATCATTTTTTCTGGAAGCCGGAAGCAAGCGCGCCCAGCATGGCCTTCAGCCATACCCCGGATGTGTGCCTGCCGAGTGTCGGGTGGCGGCAACAGGGAAACCCGGCCAAAGTAACCCTCCGCCACAATGGTTCCTCATTTGACTTCGCACTCTTTCGGTTTCGTTTGGGTGGCGCGGAACAAGCCGTCCTCTATGGCAATTGGTTTGGCGGCCAACCGGAAACGTTCCCCGGCGTCACCCAGTCTTTCGGTGATCGCCACAAACGCCTGGCCATGTTGTGGACCGGACCACGCCGGCGCGGTCATGAAATTCTCAGCATTTTCTTACCCACCGTCGAAAGTGAACGGGACCAGATCCAATTGTTCGAAGCACTGCTCGATGAACTCTACCCGCCCGCACCAGCCACCTGATGAATCGCCCCGGCAGACGGGGCGGCAAAAGGGCGCATTTTGACCCTGCCCCCGAACGCAACCGAACTGGAGCGCGGCTCTGTCGTCCCCGACCAGCCGCAGCACGTCAAGCCGACGGGACGCATCAGAACTTTCCCTGGCCGCTCCGGACGAAGCGGCTGCGGCTGGTCCCGCTCGACGCGGGACACAGCCGTGCTCCGGGGCATCGAGTTGCGCTCGGGCTGAAAAACACCATTAGTAAAGTTTGACGAGAGGGTCAGGCCGGCTTAGGTTGGGGACACTTCAACCTTCAACCCGGTACGTCTATGAACACAAAACAGAACCGTCGTGAATTCTTTGCGGATGTCGGCCGCGGCATGCTGGTCGCCAGCGTGGGTTACAGCGTCGCCACTGATCTGGGCCTGACCCCCGCCCTCGCGGAGGAAACCGCCGAAGCCCTTAACTTTGGCAAGCTCGAACCGCTCGTCTGCCTGATGCAGGAGACGCCGGCGAATAAATTGTTGCCCGCGCTCGTGGACAAACTTAAATCGGGCACCGATCTCCACCGCCTCATCACCGCCGCCGCGCTGGCCAATGCGCGCACCTTCGGCGGCGAAGACTACATCGGCTTCCACACGATGATGGCGCTCTCGCCCGCTTATCGCATGGCCCAGGAGTTGCCCAAGGAATTGCAGCCGCTGCCCGTGTTCAAGGTGCTCTACCGAAACACCAATCGCATCCAGGAAAAGGGCGGGCGCAAGGACGAGGTGCTGCATCCCGTCAAGCCCGCCACGCTGGCTGAAAATTGTGTCGGCGGCGAAACGCTGCGTGACGCCGTGCGCCGCAAGGACGTGGCGGGTGCGGAACAAACCTTTGCCGCGCTCGTGCAGGTCTCCGCGGACGACGCTTTCAACCACCTGCTCTACGCGGTGCAGGATAACACCGAAGTGCATCGGGTGGTTTTCCCTTATCGCTGCTGGGACATGCTCGACATCATCGGCAAAGAGCAGGCCCACACGCTGCTCCGCCAGTCAGTGCGTTACTGCCTCAAGGCCGAAACTAATAACCGCTCGGCCACTTGGGACGAGCCCCGCACGCTGCTGCCGAAAATGCTCGAGCAACACAAGCTGCTCGGCCGCACGCCAGGCACCCGCGCCGCCGAGGACAAGTGGATCGATGAGATGAGCCAGACGATTTTCAAATCGACACCGCAACAGGCCGCCGACACGGTCGCCGCGGCTCTCGCGGAAGGCATGTCGCCGGCCGCCGTGGGCGAGGCGCTTTCGCTCGCCGCGAACCAGCTTGTGCTCCGAGACCACGGCCGCCCGCCGGCCCAGGAAAGCCCCGGCAAACCGGTCGGCAGTGTGCATGGCGACAGCATCGGCGTCCACGCCTGCGACTCCGCCAATGCCTGGCGCAACATGGCGCGCGTGAGCAATCCCCGGAACACCTACGCCTGCCTGATTCTCGGCGCGTATCAAATGGCGCTTGACCGCGGTGCGCGCGGCGGCGACTTCCTGAACTGGCAACCGGTGCCGGTGGAGTGGCATCTCAACAAAGTCACCAGCACCGACGCGGCTGGGCTGCTGCGCGAAGCCGAAGAGGCGATCCGCAACAATCTCCAGTCCCAAGCCGCCGCCGTCATTCATCGCTATGGCGAACAAGGCTACGCGGCGCGTCCGGTGTTCGACCTGCTGCTGCGCTATGCGATCAGCGAAGATGGTGCGCTGCACGCGGAAAAATATTTCCGCACCGTGACCGAGGAATTCAACGCCAC
>JAYUBJ010000256.1:0-1914 GCA_043740915.1 Verrucomicrobiota bacterium | reverse complement strand
TAGGCCGCGTGCCCTCACGCGGCCTCGGGCTTCCCGGCCCAACCCAGGCCATCGTCTCCGAAGGAAGCAAGGGCGGTTGTATTCCCCCATCCGGGGCTGCGCCCGGCGGGTCATTCACCTCCCTTTGGTTGTAATCGATGTTATTTTCCGTGAGGTCGGCGGCGTAAATAAAAGCGCGGGTTTGTTTTCCTGAATTCATCTCCTCCCCTTCTCCAAAACCGGCGTGAAGTAATGAATCCGGGCGTGGCGATAGCCTTTGAGTTTGGTATCGGTCGTCAACAGCGTCAATTTGTGAATGCGTGCGGTGGCCACGATGAGTTGATCGGCGGGGTCGTTGACCGGAAATTCCGGCAGCCGCGTGGATTCGACAATGATCTCGGCGGTGAGCGGCAAAACGTGAACGTGAGGCGGCACTGCGGCTGTGAGCCATGCGGTCAAATCCATCGGCAACGGCAGTTTTCCCTGTTGATGTTTTTTGGCCGCTTCCCACAGGCTGAAGATGCTTAAACCCAGTTTCTCATCGGCGTCATCCAGGACTTTTTGAATGTCGGCCGGCAACACCTCTTGGCGCAGCGAGCTCATCATCCACACGCTGCTGTCGAGCAGATACCTCACCTCATCGCCTCCCATTCGACATCCACCGGGTCATCAATGTCCGCCGGGATGGGATAGGGACTGGGCGTGCAGCCCAGCAAGGTGGTGCGCTTGCCCGCGGGCTTGGGTACCAGGTCGGCCACATGCTTGCCGCGCTTGATGATTTCAATGGTCTCGCCTTTGTCCAGCCACTTGGAGAGCCGGGCGAAGTTGTTTCGCAAATCGCGGACGGTCGCTGTCTTCATGGTGATACATTTGTATCACGAATGGTCATTTGTCAACCGCCCAGCGTCGTCGGGTCGGTTACGTCGCCCTTGTTGTAATCCACGTATTTCTCCGTGAGGTCGGCGGCATACATGATGGCGCCCGCCTTTCCGAGGTTGAGGTTGATGTGGAGGTCGAACTCAGTCGGCGCGGTGGCAGCGCAGAGTTGCTTGAACGTCGCCGGCGTCGGCTGCCCGCGCTTGAGCGAGTACAGAATCTTGCGGCTGCCGGGCGCGCTATAACCGATGTCCACCTTGCTCTCGACCACAGTCGCGGCGCTGTAACCCAGCGCGTCAATGAGGCGGCCCCAGTTCGGGTCGCCGCCGTGCCAGCTCGTTTTTACCAGCGAACTGTTGGCCACCGCGCGCACGGCGGCATCGGCATCCTGGATTGTCCTCGCGCCCGTAACACGCACGGTCACGACGCGGTGCACGCCCTCGCCGTCGCGCACGATCATCTTGGCAAGTTCGAGCGTGACGTGGTTCAGGGCGGCTTGGAACGTCTTCAAATCTGGTAGGAGACGACGTGAGGAGTCTCTAATCTTTTTCCCGAGCGAAGTGAGACTCGTTACCTCGTCTCCTACAATCAAAGAATTTCCCGCGAGCCCGTTTGCCAGAACCAGCACCGTGTCATTCGTGCTCATGTCGCCATCCACGGTGATGCGGTTGAAACTGTGGGCCACCGCCTCCTGCAACGCGGCCTGCAGTGTCTTGGCCTCGATGGCGGCGTCGGTGGTGATGAAACAAAGCATCGTTGCGTGCAATCCTTGCGGCAAAGCAGCGGGTCGCGCGCCCGTGGCACTCATGCCGGGCTGAATCATTCCCGCGCCTTTGCAAATTCCGCCGAGGCGCACCTGCTGGCCGCCGAGTTTGAACTGCACGGCGATCTGCTTTGGCCGCGTGTCGCTGGTCATGATGGCTTCCGCCGCTTGCTCAGCGTGGGCGGGTGAGTGCCCGAGCAAAGGCGCGGCGGCCAGGATGCCGGCGCGGACATTGGCCATCGGCATGGTCACGCCGATCCGTCCAGTGCTCCCCACGAAGACATGCTCGGCTTTTA
>JAYUBJ010000255.1:0-6501 GCA_043740915.1 Verrucomicrobiota bacterium | reverse complement strand
CAACGTGGATGGAAAAACCAAGCCGGGAACCTTTGGGAGCAAAGTCCGCAGTCCGCTCCGGCGCGGCGGTCACAATCGCGACAGACTTATTGCTCCGGGCCCTCGTGACCCAGAGAACCGCTTGGCGAGTGCCTTTGGAGATCACACCACCGATTTCGTAATCTTTCCCATCGAAGGAAAATGGTGCGCGAATGAAACCATTCTTGTCCACCCGTCCGCCAAACTCGTATTGGTCATCATAGTCTCGATCATGGCCAAAGCCTCCGACAACGTATCCGTTGGGGAAGACGCTCATTTCAAAGTAGGGAAGCGGGCCATCGCCATCATGGAGAGACCCGTTGACGGTCCCATGGTATTCACCGAAAAACTCCGTGGAAACCAACCGCCCGATGAGTTGACCGCCTTCGATCCGCTGGCCGAAGGCGGTGAGGGACGTCATGCAGAACACAGTGAAGACGATCACTGCAGACTTAAAAAGGGGTTTCATAAAATTGCTTTGTTCGATTTGGTTGACTTATTGAAACACTTAAAAAAAACCCCTCCCGGTATTCCGAGAGGGGTTTTGTGAACCGACAATTAGAACTTGTAGATGACGTTCAGCGCGACCAGCATCTGGTTCCTGGCGCCATTGCCGCCTTTGGTGTCAAACATCAAACCGTCGCTGGCTTTGGACAGATCGTGGTCCCAGCGGAGTTCGAGACGGCTGACGACATTCGCCCACAGAGCATAATCCGTGGTGAGCGTGGCTGCCATGACCTTGTTACCGCTCGCTGCCGCGCCAGTTCCGCCGACAGGACCACCGGACATAGCATCCAGGATACCGTTGCTGCTGGAGGCATATTCACCGCGGAGGTTGAACTTCAACTTCTCGGTGGCTTGATACGAGGTGTAGAGACTCACCGCGTTGAAGTAGGCAGAACCGCTGAGGATCGCTGGAGCCTTGTTGGCTTGAACGCCGATGTAATCATAGGAGACACCGACAGTCAACCCTGCCAAGCCGGTCGGCGTGGTGATGCCTGCATAATAAGCATAGGTGTCCGAACCGATAACCGCCGACGCGTTGTCGTAGCCCTTGGTGATGGAGCCGGTGAGGGTGGCACCCTTGAACGCGCCCATACTTTCGGGAGCGGTCAGCGTGAAGCCGGCCAGGTAGGTCTTGCGAGTCTCGTCGGTACCAGACTTGGCCGTGCGCGCGTTGATACCCGCCCGGAAGGTGTTGGCCACGCCAGCACTCAGGGAAAAGGCGTCGCTGACCTTGTAATGAGCCAAGATACCGGTGTGCTGGGTCGGTTCAGCCTGCCAGGCATACGAACGGCTATAGTTGGCGTTGTCGCCCGCTTCGAAGACTTCGTAGCCACCGATGGTGCTGAACGAGCCGAGTTTGAAGTCCAGGCCGTTGCCGACGGGGGCGCGCAATTGGACATAAGCGTCCTTGATGCTGAAGTCGGAGAATCCGGCTTTACCACCGCCAATCACGTTGGCGCTACTGTTGTACGCCACGGCGTCCGGGCCGAAGAGCAATTCCGCGCGATAGCCGGCGGACCATTCGGATTCATCCAACGCCTTTTCGAGGCGGAGCTTGACGACGTTCAGGTTGAAACCGTCCTGCTTGCCGACGCCGGAGAAGGCACCAATGCCCGTTTTGCCGCCGCCCGAGCCCGGGGCGCCCGAACCAGGCCGCCAGTTGATGGAGGTATCCACGTAACCACTCAGGGTGGTGGCGGAGACGGCGGTCATCACTTGATTAGCCGCGGCTTCTTCCGCTTGAACTGCTGACGCGAGACTGACAACGCCTGCGGCGGCCAATCCCAATGTCCATTGATTGATTTTCATTTCGTTCCTTTTGCTTTTTGTTGGTTGCTTTTTGATACGCATTTTACAGGGTGAAAACGGTTCACCCGCGCACCAAAACGGTGCATTTGCCGGTGACAGTAGCAAAAGTCGCAATCTTGACAACAACTTTTTTTGAACTTTTTTTGGCACACCCAGACCGGTGAAAAGCGGAAAGCCGTGCGCAAGGGCGAGTTCCAGAGAGAACCGCGGCGGTTTCACACCACCAACCAGAAGCCGCCAATGACGACGGCGGCCAGCGAGCAACCGCACATCAGGGAGCGATAAGCCCGGGGCCGGCCCCCGGCAAAACGCGCGGCGAACAGGCCCATTACCGAGGAGAAGGAAGCCATCGCGAACACGGTGCCCGTGCCATACGCTCCCAGGTAGGCCACTGCCTCGGTGGTCGTCGGAAATGCGAGTGCCGGCAACACACCCAGAAAATGCGAGCTGCCTGCCAGTCCGTGCAACGTGCCGACCGCGAACGCGGCGTGCGTGTGCGCATGCGGCGCGGGCACGGCTTCCGGGTGGGCGTTTCCCGGACCATGCAGATGGGCGTGGTTGTGCGGCGGTCCGCCGTGGGAATGCGCGTGCGTGTGGAGATGCTGCGTGAAGGCTTTGCGAAAACCCCACAACCCGATGCCGATCAGCATCACCCCCACCAGCCGTTCACTCCCCGAGGCGATTAAATCCACCGGCAGAATTTCCCGGAACACCAGTGACAACAAACCGACCAGCACGACGCCGCTTGCATGACCGAGACCCCAGCGGAACCCGGTCGCCCACGCGCGACACTTGCCATCGACCGCCAGCGGAGCCACCGCCGCCAAATGATCCGGCCCGGAAAGGACATGGATCAATCCGGCGACAAATCCTGTGAGAACGGAAATCATGACACGTCAGTGGACCACGATGGACGATGCAGCGGCGGTGCAGCATGCACGAGAAAAAAGTGGCTGGGTCCGATGGCCGATAGTTGAGCGCTGCACGAGGGGGAAAGTATTTTGTGGCGAGCGGGAAGTAAAGCAGAGGATTACGATTCGACCGCAAATCGAAACCCGACGAGCGTGGCCCGGCTGACAACTCGCTGAAAAGTAGGCGACGACGTAACGGCGTGTTGCCCAAGTCGTCCGGGCCGATGTGCACTTTGCGAAACGAATCGGGATAATACGCGCCGATCGGCAGCAGGGCGATTTCCGGCGGACACCGCCGGCCGATTTCCTGGAAGCCCTCGAAGTAGGCGCTGTCGCCGGCGTGATAAACGCGCTGGCCCTGGTGCTTGAGCACGAATTTTGCACGCATTTTGCTGAATTTTGCTTGCAAGAACAAGAATTTCGCTTCTATCTTTCGCCCCATGAAAAACCTGATTAAGTGTTCCCTGTTGGCGCTTTGCATGTTGAGCCTGAGTTCTGCGGTGCAGGCTTCGCGACCAAACATCCCCGAAAGATTTACCGGCCACTTCCAAAATCCCGGACCGGGCCATGGGTTTGCCGGATTTGATGTCGAGATTTATCCTAATGGCTATCTGGCCGCCACCGCGTTCACCCAAAGTGGCGACAGAAACGTGTTATTTTGGGGTTATGTTGACCGAAGCGGCGTCCTAAGAAACGGTCGTAATAGCAAATACGGAACGGACGGTTACGGCACCTGTTCGGCCAAGATCGTTCAGGGCATTATCACGTTGCGTTTCAGTACGGGAGACGGCGATTCAGGCATCCTGGCCGCCTTCAAACTCACCGATGCGGCACCCCTGTTCGCCGGCGGCCAATACCTCCGAGTTTATGTCCCGGGTAACGGCTATCATTACGTCTATTTTGTCGGGGCAAACTACGCTTGGGATAACGACGCGAGAAAGTACGTCCGATACATCTATCGTAGAACTGGCCCGAACAGTGCGACGGTTGCTTTTGGCACGAACACACTGCAGTTGACCTTCACCGATGGCGGTTGGGACGAAGAAGGCACCGTGACGGGCACTTCTCCCAACGGGAGCTTCCGCGGCGAATTTTCGATGTATGATCTCAAAGATGGAAGATGACTAGGCAGTCCGGCTGACCGAACTGGTTCAACAACCCCTTCCGATTTTAAAGGGGTTTTTCTTTGGTTTTTGCTGCAGCAGCCTGGAGTCAGGGATGGCTGTGCTCCGGCGGTTGTAGAGCGCATCTCAATTTCTTGCCAGCGAGTCAGGGAGAAACCATGGCGAGCGAAAAGCTGTGAAGCGTGTGGCTGAACCGGACCGCGAGTTGTCCCAACGCGCAGCTCGTAGCGGAACGGAGGTGGTTGGGGTTAATTTCGACGCTGGCGGGCGGGCGACGCGCTGCGGTTTGGGACAAACCGCGGGTCCGGGAAGGGGAGTACCGAACCGATGCGGCACATTTGTCGGGCAGTGCGAAGCTAAAACACTTCCGGGACACCTTCTTCAAGCACTTTCAAATGATGGCTCAAGCCGTCGCGCTGCGCAATTTCACGCAGCCAGCGCGGCGGCTCGTCCATGTGCTCGAAGGAAAGTTTGAACGAGCCATAGTGCATCGGCACCAGCCAGCGCGCGTGCAAATCCTGGAAGGCCCGCACGGCGTCGTCCGGGCCGATGTGCACTTTGCGAAATGAATCGGGGTAATAGGCGCCGATCGGCAGCAGGGCGATTTCCGGCGGGCACCGGTCGCCGATTTCCTTGAAGCCCTCGAAGTAAGCGCTGTCGCCGGCGTGATAAACGCGCCGGCCCTGGTGTTCGAGCACAAAGCCGCCGTAACCGCGGTGTTCATCGCGAATCATGCGCGCCCCCCAGTGCTTCGAGGGCGTCAGGGTCACCTTCCAGTCCCCGTGCGAAAAGCTTTCCCACCATTGCAACTCGACGATGCGCTCGAAGCCGAGGCCGCGGGCGAGATCGCCCATGCCCCAGGGCATCACGCCGATTTTGGGCGCGGGCAGTTTGCGCAGCGTCGGTTTGTGGAAGTGATCGAAGTGCGCGTGGGTGAGCAGCACGAGATCAATGGGCGGCAGATCCTTGAGTTTGAGGCCGGCGACCTTCACCCGTTTCAGCAGAAAGAGCCAGTTGGCAAAATTGGGATCGATCAACACATTGAGGTCGGTGAATTGCACCAGGAACGACGCGTGCCCGATCCACGTGAGCGCGACCTCGCCCGGCTTGAGTTTCGGGAAATTCGGTTCCTGGTGCTGGCCGGTGCGCTTGGTGAGGAGCGCCTTCCAGACCATTTCGTGGAAGAACGAGCGCGGATTGAAATGATTGCAGGGAGTCAACTCCTTGAACGAACGCGGCAGGCGCCGCCGCGGCGCGGCGGGAGGATCCAGATGACCGGGGTCGGAATTCATGCCAAGTATTGATAATCAGGCTGCAAACCAATACTACGTGCCCGCGGAACTAAAGGCAACCCCCGCCGTCGGGCGGGTTTTTGTTTCCCTTCGCCGCCGATCCTGATTAAAAGTGCGGCATGGGCGACCTCGACAAACAACTCGACACTTTTCTTCGCCGACCACCCACGCTCGGCGAGGGCGTGTACCTCGCGCGCGGTGCGGTGGTGCTCGGCGACGTGACGCTCGGGGATTTTTCGAGTGTCTGGTACAATGCCGTCCTGCGCGGCGACATCAACCGCATCGTCGTCGGCCACCACACGAACATCCAGGACAACGCCGTGCTGCACCTCGCCGATGATTTCGCCTGCCTCGTCGGCGACTGGGTGACGGTGGGCCACTCGGCCATCGTCCACGCCTGCACCGTCGGCGACGAATGCCTCATCGGCATGGGCGCGACGATCCTCGATGGCGCGGAGATTGGCGCGCAAAGCATTGTCGGTGCGAACGCCCTCGTGACGCAGCACGCGAGAATTCCCGCCGGCTCCCTCGTGCTTGGTTCGCCGGCGAAAGTGGTGCGCGCGCTGACGGCAGAGGAAAGGGCGGGCTTGAAATGGTGGGCCCAAAAGTACGTGGACAATGGGGCGTATTGTTTGAAGCACGGGATCAATGTGGGCGCCGTTTTGCCGACGTGATGGCCGCAACTCGTCGCCCGTAGGAGACGACGTGAGGAGGCTCTGACTATTCTTTCCGGACGGTGGTTTTGAGACTCGTCACCTCGTCTCCTACTGCCGCATCAGCCCCGGCCCGGCGCCGCCCATCTTGGCCATCATCTTTTGGAACTTCCCCATTTTCTTCATCATCTGCTGCATCTGGCCGAAACGGTTCAACAGATTGTTCAGTTCCGTCACGGTCACGCCACTGCCCTTCGCAATGCGGATGCGCCGCTTCGCGTTCAGGATTTGCGGACTGCGCCGCTCCTGGTAGGTCATCGCGCAAATCATCCCTTCCATGCGCCGAAATTCTTTTTCGCTTTTGCCCAGGTCCGCGCCTTTCAGCATGTCCGAGCCGCCCGGCAACATCCCGACGATGCTCTCGAGCGAGCCCATCTTTTTCATCTGCCGCAATTGCTCGAGAAAATCCTCCAGCGTGAACTGGCCCTTGCGCATTTTTTCTTCCATGCGCTGCGCGTCCGCCAGATCCACCGCCTCCACCGCGCGCTCGACCAGGCTCACGACGTCGCCCATGCCCAAAATCCGCGACGCCATGCGCTCCGGGTGAAACGGCTCGAAGTCCGCGAGCTTCTCGCCCACGCCCATGAATTTGATCGGCTTGCCGACCACCGCCCGGAAACTCAGCGCC
>JAYUBJ010000254.1:0-6504 GCA_043740915.1 Verrucomicrobiota bacterium | reverse complement strand
CTGAGCTTTCGCCGACGCTTCCTGCGCCCTGCGTTGCGATTCCAACTGAGCTGCTTTTTTCGCGTCCCTGGCGTTTCGTTGCCCTGGTTCCTGTGCCGAGGCTTCGCCTTCCTTCGCGCGCCGTTGGGGTTCCGCCGGCGGCTTGTTTTCCAACCCTCGGGTGCTCGTCGGCGTTTGTTTCGGCACGGTTGCCTCGGCTTCCTTCGCGCCTCGTCGCGCGTCCGACTGACCTCTCGTTTCGCGCGGTTTGGCCTCGCTGCGGACCGGAGCCTGAACCTGGTTTTCATTTTTCTCGCGACCCGGTGCTGCGGCCCGTTGACGCGTGACCACCTCGGCTTCCTGTTTGCGGCGCAGTTCGCGGACCGGGACGGCTTGCACCTGCTGGCCGCTGGCCTGTTCGATGATCTGGGTGCGCGGACCCTCGTTGATCACGGTGTTGTTCACGACCTTGATGTTCGTGATATTAACGGTCTGGTTGATGATGGTGGTGTTATTGACGACGACAGTTGTGGGATGGATGGGCTCCAAGAAGCGCCGGGGCTCGACAAAGACAAAGGCCTGCGGCGCGATCCTTGCCACATCCACCGCCACGGAACCGCCGGCCGAAATCCTTACGGAGGGTTGCAACGGCGCCCAGCCGACGTAGCCGCCCCCTTCGTGCCAGGAAACCCAAGCCGGGGCCCATTGCGTCTGCGGCACCCAATACCAGCCAAAATCCGCGCTCAAATCCCAGCGACCATAGTGATACGTGGCCCATCCCCACGGCTCCTCGCTGACCCAGTACCAGCCGGCCTCCGTGCGCTGCCAATGACCGTCGGAATAAGGCCGCCAAGCGGACTCAACGCGGGCCGGAATCCAGCAGCGGCCGTGGGATCCAACTATCTCCCAGCGTCCGTACGGGGTGAGCGGCTCATAGAAATCGCTCTCAGCGCGAATCTCCACGCCGGGAAGTTCCACCACAACCGAGGCGCCCACCCGGGGCGGCGGCACATACACTCCCGGTGATTCGGGCTGGGTGATGATGCAGCCCGTCTGCACCCCCAAGAGCGCACTGCCCAGCACGATTCCGATTTTACCAATCCAGCGTTTCGTTTGATTCATTGAATTCTCCTTCGGTGGCTCTGGCCCAGATTGTCTTTCCATGAGGGAATGGTTTTGGGCGCCCGCCTAATCACGTTCCTTCTTACCTTTCGGGCGTCCTTCGTTGCGTCCTTCATCGTTGCGGCCTTCATTATGGCCGCGATTCGAGCCCGGAGGAGCCCAATGTTTTGGATATTGCCGGGCAATCGCCGCGTGATGCATTGAGGGAGCGTCGTGGAAATCGAGCCTCACCGACGGCGAGGCAAACAGTACGTCCACCGAGACGCGCGGCGGTGCGGGTCGCGACACCCAGGAACGGCCTTCCAGATAGACATATTGGCGTCGGTTGCTGCTGTAATAGACTTGGTAACCGGGATAATAGACATAGTCGTCCTGCACCACGATCCCAGTTTCCACCCGCACCGAGGGGGGTTGCACATACACCCTTCCAGGACCCGGGCCCTCCACATAACCGATGCACCCGGTCAACGCCCCGATGAATACCGTGCCCAACACCAATCCGGCTTGGCCGGCCCAGCGCCTGGTTTTGTTCATAAGTTAATTCAATGACTCTTTCACCGTGATGTTGTTCTTCACCTCGCGCACACCCACGACTTTCCGGGCGTAGTCTCCGGCCCGGTTCTTTTGGTCCCGCGAGTTGACGAAGCCGCTCAACTGCACCGTGCCCTTGAACGTCTCCACGTTTACCCCGTCGTACTTATATTGAGTGTCCTCGCCGAGCGCCTTCCGGACCCGGGAGGAGGTGGCCCGGTCATCAATGTGTTCGCCCGTGCTTTGCGTGTAGCGATCGCCGGCGCAACCGGTGATACCGCAAACGAGCGCCACTGAACTGAGTCCGAGGGCCAACGCCAGTGCTTTTGCCGGGCCGCCCATCTTTTCAAATGTCTGTTTCATTATGATACTTTCGCTTTTATGTTTTGTTTGTTTTCTGATTCGAATCTCCCGATGGTCGCCACTTCCGCCTCAAGGCGCGATCTTGTCGCTCATCCACTGGCGCGCGTTCCGGAATCCTTCCTTCAAATCGTTGAAGGCCTTCTTGGAGGTCGCCTTGACGCTGTCCCAAGTGGACTCGGTGGCGTTTTTGGCCTCCTCAAGTTGCTGGTTCAACTTTCCCGCCTGGTCGCGCAGCAATTGAAGCTTCGGCTTGGCTTCCGCCCGGGCCGCTTCGCTGGATTTTTCGATCTTGGCGGCAAGTTGGTCCAGATCCCGATTGATCGCGGTCAGTTGGTTCTGCATCTTTTCGACGAATTCAGCCTTTTGCGCGTAGGCATAGTCCTTCATGTCTTGCGCGGCTTCTTTGGTCTCGGCTTTGACCTTTTCGATCTGCTGAGTGGTGGATGGCTCCTTATTGCAGCCCACGGCAAAAGCGGTGACGGCCAGAAGAATGGTGAGTGAGAACTGGTGTTTCATGGTCATATTTTTTGCAGGGTGGTGTTTCCACCTTTCATTTATATCGCAGGCACCACCTTAGGTCTGGCGGTGGCCCTTCTCTATGGGGTGTAACCCTACCGTGGACACAGGATCTCAGCCGGAACGATGCAATAGGAGCGCGGCTCTTCAGGCCGCAGAAGGGTGTGTTTCCAAAGGGTCTGGCAAGTGTCCGAGCCGGTAATTCAGACCAACCGAACGGTGCGGGTGACAACAGACGCAGCTGTGGATGTGGACGCTGGTTGGGAGCACACGTTCCTGCGGCGTAAACGCCGCGCTCCTGTCGCTCCTATGGCATGGTTCCGGCTCAGACTCTGGCGACACGTCGCTGTCTGCCTCCTCGGCGCAGCCCGCCCGGCCACAAGTTGCGGTACAAAAAAAACGCCGGCGGACTTCCCGCCGGCGCCGCAGAAGGCACCACGATTAGAAAGCGAAACGCACACCGAGTCGGGCGACGCCATAATATTTCGTTTCGTCCGGCAGCACCCAGCGGGCGTCCAGAAACACACCCACCTTCGGGCTGAAGCGATATTCCATGCCGGCGCCAACCTGGGCGAACCACACTTTGGTCAGATCAAACTGGCGGCCGCCACCGCCAAAGACGTACGGAGCAAATCCGCTTTGGCCCAGCGGGAGACGCAGGGTCAAATTGGCCGAGGTGCTGTCTACAAAGGCGCCGGTGGTATTTTCGGAATAGGCGTCGGCGCTAACGCCGAGATTGCGGGTGATGAAATAACTGAGCCCCACCCCGACACCCAGCCGGGTATCGTGCCGAATTCTCGCATTCGACAAATTGTTAATCGAGTATTTCCCGAGTGAAGCGGTCCCGAACGCGTCCACGGAAAATTCCTTGGCCCGGTAGTACTCGCCCGCATCATTACTAGCGTTTTCCGCACCCAAGGCTGACTTGACAGCCAGCATCAGGATGGTTCCTCCAATAAGCATCTGGTTCTTCATAGGTTGTTTTGCATTTTTGGTTTTGGTTTTTACATCTAACATGGGCGGACGTTACCAGCGAGGCTGGCCCTTCGCCATGGGGTAAAACCCTACTCTTCAATCGGGTCGGCATCCGGCACCGGAAGCGGTGGGCGGGAGGCACCAGCTATTCCACCGCCAACGTGACGGAAGCGTCGCCGCGCAGGGCTTTCGAATAGGGACAGGTCTGGTGCGCTTCCTCCATCAGGCGTTGCGCTTGGGCATGATCAATGCCGGGGAGTTGCGCCTGCAGTTCCACCGCCAGCCGGTAGCCGTCGTGGTCATCCTCGATCAGGCTCACCCGGGCCCGCACCGTGCAATCCTCGACGGGGGTGCCGAGCTTCTTGGCCGCGTTGCTCAGGGCGCCGTGGTAACAGGCGGCATACGCGCCCGCGAACAACAACTCGGGACTGGGGCCGCGTTTCTCGGCGCCGGGCACCAACGGATTTCCCAACGTGACCTCCAGCAACCGGTCCGGTGACTGGATGGTTCCCGAACGTCCGCCCTTGGAAATCGCTTCCGCAGTGAACAAGGTTTTCATAAAGATGTTTGCCCGCAAACCAACAATATCGCAGCCAGGCCAGGCCGTCTCGCCCTGGTCGCCCTCCGCCTCAGCTCGGTGCGGCTGGGGAAATCTTTACCGCCCCACCATTGACTTCGTCCGCGCGTGGGAGGGTCCCCCGATTGCCGTCGCCGACCCGGCTGTCCTGCACGGGAGTGATGCCTGGTGTGCCGGGACGAGACTTCATGATCTTGCTGACGAATTGACGATACTCCTCCCGGCGCCGGTCCAACTTCATGCGATAGAGAATCCGGAGGCCCACAAAAAAAACCAGGCTGATCAACGAGGCCAGACCCAGCGCGGAAATGATCTGAACGATCCGCAGCGTCTTGAAATTCTCGACCAACACCGCCGCGTAGCCCAGGCCGGCGACCGCCAGCGCCGTCAATACGGCCATCAGCCATACGGCCTGGCGGACACAGCGATCCTCGCGCTGGAGTTTGGTGATCTTCTTATCCAGTGCCTCGTGCTCGGCGCTGTCGTCGTAGCGCAGGCAATGCCGCAGAAATGCGGTTTGTCTCTGGTGTTCGCTCATAACTGAAGCCGGGGCGAGTCGTCCCACGTGGAGTTGTGGTCCGGAACTCGTCCGAACCGTCCAGCCCGCACGCCGATTTCATGACCCGCACGCTTTTATCTCAGGTTGCATTCTGTGAATCATCATCGCCGGCACGCTAAATGCCGGCTTCCCGGTTGGCTATGGGGTGTTCACCCCATATACAAGTGGCCGCTTCCGGTATCTGCTGCGGGTCGCTGGCTCGATTCTGCGGGATGAAGCATTCCGAAGTGTGTCGCCGAAGCCGGCCTGCCAACATGAAGCAAAGTGTGAAACGCGCCACCGTCCTGCTGAAGGATTTTCTTGCATGAAAATAAAAACCAAGCGTTCCAAATCCACCTCCTCCGCCACACTTTTGCCCAAGTGTCCCACCGGCATCCAGGGTCTCGACGAAATCACCGGCGGCGGATTGCCGCGCGGCCGACCCACGCTGATCTGCGGCGGCGCGGGCTGCGGCAAGACGCTGTTCGGCGCGGAGTTCCTCGTGCGCGGCGCGGTGCAGTTCGACGAGCCGGGCGTGTTCATGGCTTTCGAGGAGACGGAAAAGGAGTTGAAGGCCAACGTCGCGTCGCTCGGCTTTGATCTGGCGGGCCTGGTCCAGCGCAAGAAAATCGTGATTGATTACGTCCACATCGAGCGCAGTGAAGCCCAGGAGAGCGGCGAGTATGATTTGGAAGGGTTGTTCGTCCGGCTCAATCACGCGATTGATTCCATCGGCGCCAAACGCGTGGTGCTGGACACGCTGGAAGTGCTGTTCGCCAGCCTGCCCAACGAGGCCATCCTGCGCGCCGAGTTGCGCCGGCTCTTCCGCTGGCTCAAGGACAAGGGCGTGACCGCCGTCATCACCGCCGAGCGCGGGCGCGAACAACTGACGCGCCACGGGCTGGAGGAATACGTCTCCGATTGCGTGATCGTGCTCGACCATCGGGTCTATGATCAGATTGCCACGCGGAATCTGCGCGTGATGAAATATCGCGGCGCGCTGCACGGCACCAACGAGTTTCCCTTTCTCATCGGCGACGACGGCATCAGCGTGCTGCCCATCACGTCGCTGGGGCTGAATCACAAGGTGTCGAGCGAGCGGATTGCCACCGGCATCCCCCGGCTCGACGCGATGCTGGGCGGGCGGGGTTTCTTTCGCGGCAGCAGCATTCTGCTTTCGGGCACGCCCGGCACCGGCAAAACCATCGTCGCCGCCAACTTTGCCCAGGCCGCTGCCCGGCGCGGCGAGCGCGTCCTCTTCTTCTCGTTCGAGGAATCGCCCAACCAGATCGTCCGCAACATGCATTCCATCGGGTTGCGCCTGGAGCCGTTCGTCAAGCGCGACTTGCTCCGATTTCACTCGGCGCGGCCCTCGCTCTACGGCCTGGAAATGCACCTGGCCACGATGTTCAAGGAGATCGCCTCGTTTCAACCGCACGTCGTCATCGTGGACCCCATTACCAGCCTGATGGACGCGGGCACCGACTCCGAAGGCAAGGGGATGGTGACGCGGCTGATTGATTATTTGAAGGCCGGGCAAGTCACCTCGCTCTTCACCAGTCTGACGCATGGCGGCCAGGTGCTGGAACAAAGTGGCGCGGCCATGTCCTCGCTCATGGACTCCTGGCTGTTGTTGCAAAACTTCGAGGGCAACGGCGAACGCAATCGCGTGCTCTACGTGCTCAAGGCGCGCGGCATGGCGCACTCGAACCAAATCCGCGAGTTCCTGATTTCGGATCATGGCGTGGACCTCGTGGACGCCTATATCGGGGTCAGCGGCGTGTTGACCGGCTCCGCCCGCGTGGCGCAAGGGGCCTTGGAAAAAGCCGCCGTGCTGGCCAACCAGCAGGAAGCCGCGACGCTCAAGCGCGAAGTGGAGCGCAAACGTTCGGCGCTGGAACGG
>JAYUBJ010000253.1:0-6513 GCA_043740915.1 Verrucomicrobiota bacterium | reverse complement strand
GATCAATGAGAGCGAGTCACCCTATCATGCGTACAAAGGCCTGGGGAAATGGAATGCCTACGACATTAAATTTCGCGCCGCGCGGTTCAAGGATGGCCAGCGGGTGGAAAAGGCGCTGGTCACCCTGTATTTCAATGGCGTCAAAGCGCACACCAATCAAACGATCAGCCAGGTTTGGGGCGGCCCGAATTCCGGAATCGATGGCGGCAATGATGGCGGCAAGGGCATCACCGATGTCCCGGGCGGCCTCAAACTTCAGTGCGAAGGCCACGACGTGCGTTTCCGCAATGCCTGGATCAAGGAACTCGACTTGAAGAAAGCCGATACGGATTTCAAGGAATAGCAGCAGCGTGGCCGGAGATGAGCAAGGCGTTCACGCGGGAATCGGATGATGACGTTGAAGTGCCGATACCGCGGCCGTCGTCACCGTTGCCGCCGGGAGCCAAGAACTACCTGACACCGGCGGGCGAGCGGCGCTTGCGCGAAGCCCTGCATCGCCTGTGCCAGTTGAACCGTCCCCAGCCCGCCGCGTCGCCCGAAGACAACGACGTCAAACGGCGGCGCCTGATTTTGGATCAACAGATTCAACACCGGCAGCGGAGTCTCAACTCGGCGGTGGTGGTGCCGCCGCCCAGCGCGCCGTGGGAGCAGGTCCGTTTCGGCGCCACGGTTGCCGTGCGCACGAGTGGCGGACAGTTGGAGAACTACCGCCTCGTGGGAGTGGACGAAGTCGATCTTGACCGGAATTGGGTGAGCTGGATCTCCCCCATCGCCAGGGCGCTGATCAATGCCCGACTGGGTCAGCGGGTGCGGTTCAAGTTTCCGTTGGGCGAGGAGGAGCTGGAAATTGTGGGGATCAACTACGAATAATTCCATTACGGTGGCGGGTGGGAGCGCAGTCTTAAGGGCCAACTCTGCCGCAAACAAGCCACCACCTCCGCCGGGCGGCGCTATTTCGCCGACTTGGCGGCCGGGCCGCTGGTGATCGCGGTGACTAGGCGATTGTTGCAGGCCCGGACATCGCGGGCCAGTTGCCGTGCCATCGCGTACATGAAGGCCGACGCCAGCGCGATATCGGACTGGCAGAGTTTATCGAATTCGCCGCGCGTCATGGCAGCGGCGCGCACGGGGGTGATGGCGCGGCAGGTCGCCGAGTGGACTTTCGTATCGAGAAACGTGACCAGGCCGAAGATTTCGCCGGGGTGCAAGCTGCGTGCGAGGGGTACCTGGCTGATCTGCGCCGCGTCGGCGGCGACCGAAATCTGACCCTCGAGGATGAAATACACGGCCGAACGATCCTTGTTAACCGGGGCGCCGGCCTTCCAGAACACATGGCCCTTGCGCAGCTCTTTGACCGGCATGGCGAGTCGCAATTTTTCCACCTGCTCTGGGGACAATAGCTTGAAAAAGTCCAGCGATTCCAACGCTCGCGTGTCGCTCATTTCGTTGGCTTTGCCGGCTGGGGAAGCCGGGGTATGGCCGGAATCAACACCGCCGCCGCGATGGAGCATCCGGAGCATGGTGGTCATCAACCCCGCCTCGTCCGGCGGTGCGGGGGCGACCAGTTCCAGCCCCGTGCGGCCGAGGTGGACCAAGCCTTCGGAGGTGCGGTTCAGCCGTCCAGCCAGATCGTGGGCGAGCGATGAGAGGAGATGCAGGGCACCGGCCGGATGCTTCTTGATGAAGGCCAGCAGCGCTTGGTGGGAAAACTCCAAAATGGTGGTGGGGCCGCAGACGCGGACGTTGGCCGAGGCCAGGCCGGGATCCAACAACGAGATTTCTCCCACCCACTCGCCGCTCTTGATCTCCGGCAAATCGATCCGATGTTTCCCCTGGCCGACCGTGACGCGGAGCGCGCCGGAATAGACGATGATCATCGAGGCCGCGTGTTTGCCCTCGGTAATGAGCTGCTCGCCATCCTTGAGTTCGAAGACGCACATCAAATAGCCCAGATGACGCAGCGACGCTTCGTCCATCCCTTGGGTCAGTTTCGCCAGCGCCAGGTTAAGCTTCTCGTCCACAGTTTTGAATGTCGAATGTTGGTTCCATGCCACCGTCGGGCCATCGCAGCATTCGCTTGCCAGGGTGCCCGGTGATCAACCCGGCGAGGCTGACAGCAACCCGGTTCTCTGACAAGCCTGATTCACCGGCGCTGATCCGGCGCGGGTCGGATGCGAACGCGGCCGTGGCAGGGGCGATCATGGCTGCTCGCACTCGGGCCAATGCGGACTCCGCCGCTTCGGGATGCGGCCAGACTACGCCAGCGATTTGATCCGCACTTCCACGTCCATCTTCCGTTCCGTTGTGCCCTTGTAATGGCCGGTCAACGGCGCCACGTCGCCGTAGTCACGACCCACGGCGAGCTTCACGTAACTCCCATCGGGCTGGCAGTTGTGCGTCGGGTCGAGGGCCCGCCAGCCGAGGCCGGGCACATATACCTCCACCCACGCATGGGTGGCGCTCGCGGTTTCCGTCGCCAGGTAACCGCTGACGTAGAGCGCGGGGATTTTCACCGAGCGGCAGAAGCCCAGCATCACGTGGGCGAAGTCCTGGCAGACGCCGCGGCGTTGGGCGAGCACCTCGCGCATCAGGGTGTGGACGTGGGTGGATTTGGATTCGTACGCCAGATGACCATGCACAAAACGCATGATGGCGAGCGCGGACTGCCAGATGTCCGTCTGGCCCGCCGTCGCGTCGAGCGCCAGCCGCCAGGTCGCCGGCTCCAGATCCACGAAGCGGCTCATTTGCAGATAGTCCACGCAGCGCTCCGAGCGCGCGGCTTCGGGCAGGAGCGACAACGGTGCCGGCGTGGCCCCGGCCGCCAACGCCAGCGGCGCGCGGGTGGTGACCACCGACTGGCTTTCCACCAGCAGGGTATTGTGCGGCTCCGTGAGTTCGAAGTGATGGACGCAGTTCGAATAGAAATCCAGGTAGTGCTGCAGCCGCGTGGGCGGAAGGACTTTCAGGAGAAACGAATCGAGTGTCTGATGCTCGTTCGAGACGGGCTTGAGCCGCGTTTCGTTGAAACTTTCCTTCACCGGCGATGCATAGGCGAAATGCGTGCGGTGCGTGATCTCCCATTTCATCAAAGTGTGCAAAGCGTGGATCAGTAAGTCGGCTGTTAGAATTTATTTGTCGCCAAAGTGTGCCCCGAGGGAAGCATGCGCCTGCGCCCCCGGCTTCAAACCTTCAATCTCCGGATGGATCCGCCGCCGGCATCACCGCCACCGCCACTTTCACCTCATGCTTGCCACCGCCGGTGATGATGCCGCAGACGGGTGACACGTCGTCGAAGTCACGCCCGTAGGCCACGGCGATGTGCTCGTGCGCGGGCACGAGGTTGTTCGTCGGGTCGAATTCCGTCCAGCCCAGATCGGGGCAATAAACGGCGAACCACGCATGCGACGCGTCGGCGCCAATGAGCCGTCCCGCGCCCGCGGCGGGCCGGGTCCGCAAATAGCCGCTCACGTAACGCGCCGCGAGGCCGAGCGAGCGAAGGCACGCGATGGCGAGGTGCGCGAAGTCCTGGCAGACGCCCCGCCGGCTGGCGACCACTTCCTCGAGCGGAGTCGCGACGGTTGTGGCGACAGGATCGTACGTGAAATCACGGAAGATGCGGCGGTTCAACTCGCTCACGCCGACGAGCAGCGGCGTGCCGTGGGGGAAGCACGCGCGCGCGTAGTCCGCGAGTTCCGGCGAGGCGCGCAGCAGCGGCGAGTCGAAACAAAATTGGTACGGCTCGACGACCTCCGGCGACACCGGGTCGCTGAACAGTTCCACCACGCGCCCCCACGGCGGCGAGAGCGACAGTGCGGGCGGGGTGGTGGTGGCGACGCTCACGCGGCTTTCCGCGCGGATTTCCAACCGCCGATGAATCTCCTGGATGCTAAAAAAACAGACGCGGTTGCCGAAATAATCCGTGCGCATATTCCGCACGGCCGGCTCCGGTTCGATCGTGAGCGTGAAGCTGTCGCGCTGCTGCTGCGCCGAATGCCGCGGCTCCACCCGGGCGGCGTGGTGCGAAACCGTGACCGCTTCGGAGTAATCGTAGGTCGTGCGATGGAGGATGCGGTAGTTCATTTCCCGGCTCCTCCACCCGCAAGCGAAATCGTTGAGTGCGAAAAGTAGCTCACCGCAATCGCATCGGAGAGGCGGGGCAGTTCACGGGCGACGGATTGAATCACCAGGCCCGCGTCGCTGGTGTGCCAATTCATGGTGCAGGCCGCCAGTTGGCGCGGGTCGAGCAGGCGCAGGCGCGTGACACATTCGAGCAGGATGCGCTGGCCAGCGCTGGGCAGCGCGCTCTCCTTTTCACGCGGCAGCCGCTCGAAATGTTTCACGAGCTGGCTGAGTTGGAACAGCAGCGAGCGCGGGTTCGTGTCGTCGAGCAGCACGAGGTCATACACGGCGGCGATATGCGGCAGCAGATTGTAGCGCGAGCGGTAGGTGATGGAGCTGTCCACCACTTCGAGCACGGCTTCCAGCACACTGGCGTTGTCCGCTTCGGGTGAGCGCAGTGCGCAGTCGAGCAAGGTGCAAAGATTCAGCGAGCGTTCGAGGCGCAGCCCCATGTCGAGGAAGCGCCAGCCCTGCGCGCGGGTCATGTTCTCGCGAGCCAGACCTTGGAAGGCGGCGATGCCGAGCAACGTCTGGTTCAGAATCCCAACCGCGTCCCCGGCCAGCATCACCAGGCGGGCGGCCGGCGTGGCGAGGCGGTCGTGAAGTTGGCTCAACACGCGCCAGAGGTCGTTCGAAGTTCGGTCGCGCACCAGCATCGCGAGGCCCTGCAAACTGTTCGCGATGTCCCGCAGGCTGCCGGCGCGGGACGGGTCGAAGATGGCCGCGAGTAAATCGACTTCGAGCGCCTCGGGATCCGGGGGCAACTCGGACAAGTCCACGCCGTTCGGCAGTTGGCCCTGCGCTTCGAGGGCGCGCAGCAACGGCACCAGCAGCGGCAGAGTGCTGCCCGTGTTCTCCGGATTGAAGCGCAGCAGCGTGCTCCGCAGCAGACGCGCCGTCGAATCGGCGCGCGCGGCATAGCGACCCAGCCAGTAAAAATTGTCCGCCATGCGGCTCGGCAGATTGTTGCCCACCCGGCGCAACTCGATGGCCTGCCCGCCGGACTGGAGCAGCGACACCTCCGCCACCGGCGCGTCGCTCAGCACCCAGACGTCCTTGCTGGCGCCGCCGCGTTGCATCGAGCTGGAACCGCCGCCCACGGCCGAGGCGACGCGCGCGAGGCCGCCGGGCATCACGTGATACGTGCCGCCGCTCGCGACGAGATACACGCGCAGCGCAATCGGGCAGGGCGTCAGGCGGTGCTCATCCCAAGCGGGCGCGGTCGAAAACTTGATCCGCTCCTGGCCAATGAAGAGATGCGGTTGGAAGGCGATGCGGCGCCGGAGCACGTCGCGGTCGCTGAGGCTGGTCTCCCGGCCGGACTCCCAGTCGCGCCCATGCCGGCGGAACGCGGGCTTCACCAACAGCTCCTCCAGGTGTTCGAGCACATATTGCTTCGCCTTCTCCTGCCCGCACCACCAGGTCGCGGCGGAAGGCAGCTTGAGTTCCTCGTCCAGCAAATGCTCGCACAGGCCGGGCAGAAACGAGAGGAACGCCGGGCTTTGCAGCAAACTGCTGCCGGGCGCATTGGCAACGGTGACATTGCCGGCGCGGCACGCTTCAATGAGGCCGGGCACGCCGAGCATGGACTCGTTCCGCAATTCCAGCGGGTCGCAGAAATCATCGTCCACGCGGCGCAAAATCACGTCCACCGGTTCGAGGCCGCTGAGCGTTTTGAGAAACACGCGGTCGTCGCGCACGGTGAGGTCTTGTCCCTCGACCAGATTGTAGCCGAGATACCGCGCGAGATACGCTTGTTCGAAATACGTTTCGTTGAACGGACCGGGCGTGAGCAGCACCACGCGCGGCGAGTCGGTGCGGCGCTGCGCCAGTTGCGCGAGCGACGATTGCACCTCGCGGAAGAATCCCGCGAGCCGGTGCACGTGGCCGTCGCGAAACGGCTCCGGCAAAATGCGCGAGGTGACGAGCCGGTTGGCGAGCGCGTAGCCGGCCCCCGTCGGAATCTGCGTGCGGTCGGAAATCACCCACCAGCGCCCGTCGGGCGAGCGCGCCAGGTCGGCGGCGTAGAAGTGGAGGAAAGTGTCCTTCGCGGGGCGGATGCCATGGCACGGACGGAGGAAGTCCGGTTGGGCGAACACGAGCGCCGGCGGCAGCCAGCGGGAACGGATGAGTTCCTGCGGGCCGTAGCAATCAGCCAGGACGCGGTTGATGAGGTTCGCCCGCTGGATGAGCGCGGTCTCGAGCGAGCGCCATTCCGGCGCGCCCATGACCAGGGGGATGGGATCCAGCTGCCACGGGCGCTCCAAACCGTGCGGTTCGCCATAGACGTTGTAGGTGATGCCCTGCTCGTGGACCAGGCGGCGGCCGGTTTCCCAACGACGCTTGAGTTCGGCGGGGCCGAGCTCCGTCAACGCCGCGAGAAACGCCCGGTAG
>JAYUBJ010000252.1:0-1922 GCA_043740915.1 Verrucomicrobiota bacterium | reverse complement strand
TTTACGGAAAATAAATTCAAGGACGCCCGCGGAAAATTTGAGGAGTTCACCACCAAGTATGCCGATCACGGCGACAGTCCGTTGCTCGCGGCCGCCGCTTTGGGCAAGGCGGCCTGCCTCGACGCACTGCAAGAGACGGACAAGGCACTCGAGGAATACAAACAGGTAATCACCCAGTATCCGACCGATGCGGCCGCCGCACAGGCGAAGCTGGCGAGCGCGTTCTTGTACGAATTGAAGAACCAGCCGGAAGCGGCCTTGAAACTTTACAACGAACTGGCGCCCCCGCCCACAACAGCGACAGACCGGCCGAGTATTTGGACGCGCGAGGTCGATCCGCGTCGGGAGCAGTTGCTCCTCAAGAATCCGCAATTGGCGGCCACCCGGCTGCCCGTGCTCCCCAAGACCACCAAAGCGCCCCTCCCGCCGAAAGCCGGCGTGACCGGTTCGAACACCTTTACCGTGACACCCAAAGCCGGCGGGACGAAAACCAACCAGGTCCAAGTCATGCCGAAGGTGCAAATCGCACCTAAAGCGGGGACGCAGACGAACGGCACCGGGTTGTTGTTGAGTACCCCTCCGACGCCAACGAAACCGTGATGCGGTCGAAGGCCGGTTGGCGTTCGACGGCTGGGTGGCGATGAGTTTGAGCCTGACGAAGCTTTCATGAAATTAACGATCATCGGGACGGGTTATGTCGGTCTGGTCACGGGGACTTGTTTTGCCGAGGTGGGGCACCAGGTTACCTGCGTCGATAATGATGCCGCCAAGGTGGCGCTGTTGCAAGGCGGCGGTATTCCAATTTATGAGCCGGACCTCGAGGAGTTGGTAAAAAAGAACGTGGCTGCCGGCCGGCTCCATTTCACGGCGAGCACCAAGGAGGGGGTGGAGAAATCCGATGTCATTTTCATCGCGGTGCCCACGCCGCCGCTCGCGGACGGCGGGGTGGACATGAGTTTTATCGAGAAGGTGGCGCGGGAAATCGCGCTGGCGATGACCAGTTACAAGATTGTGGTGGACAAGAGCACGGTGCCCGTGCGGACCGGCGACCAGGTGGCCGAGACCATCAAGCGCTACAACAAGGCGCATGTCGATTTCGATGTGGTGAGCAATCCGGAATTTTTGCGCGAGGGTTTTGCGGTGGGGGATTTGATGCACCCGGACCGGATCGTGATCGGGGTGCGTTCCCCGCGCGCCGTGGCGTCGATGAAGGAAGTCTATGCGCCGTTCAACGCGCCGATCATCGTCACCGACATCAACTCGGCGGAGTTGATCAAGCACGCGGCCAATTCCTTTCTCGCACTGAAAATCTCCTACATCAACGCCATCTCGGTGATCTGTGAAGCCTCCGGCGCGAATGTGCAGGAGGTGGCCAATGGCATCGGGATGGACGTGCGCATCGGCCGGCGGTTTCTCGACGCCTCACTGGGTTTCGGCGGGAGTTGTTTTCCCAAGGATTTGAGCGCGTTCATTCAAATCTCGCAGCAAATGGGTTACGATTTCACGCTGTTAAAAGAGGTGCAACGAATCAACGCGCAGCAAATGGATCGGTTCGTCAAAAAAATCATTGATACGTTGTGGGTGCTCAAGGACAAGAAAATTGGCGTGCTCGGCCTGGCGTTCAAACAGAATACGGATGACGTGCGGATGTCGCCGGCGATCGAGCTGTGCCAGCGGTTGCAGAAAGAGGGCGCTAGCCTGCGCGTGCATGATCCAAAGGCGATGGAGAAGGCCCGGACCGTGCTCACCGACGTGACGTATGTGTCCGATATGAATGAAGTTGCCGAGGGCTGTGATGCGCTGGTGATTGCCACGGAATGGCCGGAGTTCAAGCAGCTCGATTTGGAGCGCGCCCGCAAAGCGATGACGCACCCGATCCTGTTCGACGGGCGAAACTTGTTCGATTTGCAGGAGATGGAAAA
>JAYUBJ010000251.1:0-6520 GCA_043740915.1 Verrucomicrobiota bacterium | reverse complement strand
TTGAGATTTACCCAGGCCTCCTCGGTGCTGCCGCGCGCTGCGGCTTGGGACAACTCGCGCTCCGGGGCGCGGTCGGCGACACACCGCGCGGCCGTGTGTCCGGGGAAGGGGAATAACTCTTCGCTACCACTCTAGATCCGGTCCCCTTCCACACCGCGATAGCTCGCCACCACCCATTCACTCAAAAACTTTTCCGGCGCACTCAGCGCGTCGCCGTCGATCGTGAACTCGTTCTGGCCGGTGTTTTGGGCAATGAGTTTCAGGCCGAATTGAAAATCCTTGAACTTCGCCGCACACAGATCGCGCACCGGCAATTGCTGCTCGAGCGCGAGCCCCACCAGCGAGTCCGCCGCAGCCTCGGTGAACTTCAGCACGAGGCCGTGGCTTTCCTGGAACCGCACCGCGAAGTCATGCACGAGCTGGCGCATCACCACGCGTTCGTCGCGTTCGTGTTCGGCGAGCAGTTGCGTCAAGGCGGCGACCGGCTGGTCCACCAGTTCGCGCGTGACCACGAACCGTTTCACCGGCGTCGAGGGCAGTTCAAATTTGAAATCGCGGAAGACGCGTTCGCACACGGTCATCAAACCGCGCGCACCGGTCTTCTCGTCACCCGCCAGTTCGGCGATGCGCCGCAAACCGTCGTCCTTGAAAAGCACCTCGATGCCGTAGGCCGCAAAGTCCTGTTCATATTGGCGGATGATGCTGCCCTCGGACGTCTTGAGAATCGTGAACAGATCCTCGACAGCGAGCGGCTGGCAGATCACCCGCACCGGCAGCCGGCCAATGAATTCAGGCTCGAAACCGAAGTCAATGAAGTCGCGCGTCTGCACCTGATCCAGACATTTTTCCGTGTCCGAAACATCCCGGGCTTTGGCGGCAAACCCAATCGTCGCCTCGCGCAGCCGTTTGCGGATGATTTTTTCCAGACCATCGAACGCACCGCTGACGATGAACAAAATGTGCTTGGTGTTGATCGTGCCGGGCCCTTTGCGGCCGCCACCGCGCTGTTGCATCTCCATCATCGCCTGGATTTGACCGGCGAGGTCGTTGGGCGAACGCGTGGGCACCTCGGTTTCTTCCATCAGCTTCAGCAAATTCGTCTGCACGCCACGCCCACTCACGTCGCGTCCGGAGGTGTGGCTCGCGGCGGCGATCTTGTCGATCTCATCGATGTAAATGATGCCGTATTGCGCGCGTTCCACGTCGTTGTCGGCACGGCGGTACAACTCGCGCACGATGTCCTCCACATCACCACCGACGTACCCGGTCTCGGAGAATTTCGTCGCGTCCGCCTTCACGAACGGCACGCCGATCAAATCCGCGACACTGCGGATGAGATACGTTTTGCCGACGCCGGTGGGGCCGACGAGGATGATGTTCTGTTTGGCGTAATTCGGCTGGTCCTTGCCCTCGAACGCGAGCCGCACATGGTGATAATGGTCGCAGAGCGCCACGCTGATGACCTTTTTCGCCTCGTCCTGCTTGATGACATAACGGTCGAGGTAGGCCTTTACTTCGCGGGGTTTCCGGGCGAACGCAAAGAGGTCTTCCGCCGCCTCGGCCTCCGGGGCGTCCGGCGGTTCGGCTGCACCGGTGGTCGCAAAGACCGGGGTGCCGCCGGCGCGCAAATGCTGGCGCATGAACTCGCTCAGTTGCCGCTGGAATTCTTCCGGAGAAGGCGGACCGTTCCAAATTGGTTTTTGCATCATGACTCGGATTGGAACACGATCACACTCACCGGCGGCAGGGTGAACTCCGCCGAGAACGGCTGGTGGTGGATGTTATATTCCTTGGCCTGGACACCGCCGAAATTGCCCTGGTTGCTGCCGCCGTAGGCCTCGGCGTCGCTGTTCAACACCTCGCGCCAGAAGCCGCCATGCGGCAGACCGATGCGATAATTGGTCCGCAGCACGGGGGTGAGATTGAGGATCACGATGAGCTGGCTGGAGCGCGCCTGGTCTTGCCGCACAAAGGAAAGCACGCTGTTTTCGTTGTCGGAACAATCCACCCAGAAGAAACCGGCGAGGTCGTAATCCGCCTGCCACAGCGCCGGCGTGGCGCGATAGAGCTTGTTCAAATCAGCGACGAACCGTTGGGCGCCGCGATGGAACGGGCCTTTCTCGAGCAGCCACCAGTCGAGACCGGCGTTCTCGCTCCACTCGCGGTCCTGGCCGAATTCGCAGCCCATAAAGAGCAGTTTCTTGCCGGGGAAAAGCCATTGATACCCCAGGAGCGCACGGAGATTGGCGAATTTCTGCCAGTCGTCCCCCGGCATCTTGCCCAGCAGCGAACATTTGCCATGCACCACCTCGTCGTGCGAAAGCGGCAGTTGGAAATTCTCGTTGTGATGATAGAGCATCGCGAAGGTCAGATCGTTCTGGTGATATTTGCGATACACGGGGTCGAGCTTGAAGTAACCGAGCGTGTCATGCATCCAGCCCATGTTCCACTTGAACGAAAAACCCAGCCCGCCCAGATAAGGCGGACGCGTCACCAGCGGCCACGCGGTGGATTCCTCGGCGATGGTCAGCACGCCGGGGCATTCCGTGTGGACGAGGTGGTTGAAACATTTCAAAAACTCGATGGCCTCCAGGTTTTCGCGGCCGCCGTATTGGTTGGGCACCCATTCGCCTTCCTTGCGCGAATAGTCGAGGTAGAGCATCGAGGCGACGGCATCGACGCGCAGGCCGTCGATATGAAACCGTTCGCACCAGAACAGCGCGTTGGCGGTGAGGAAATTTTTGACCTCGTGGCGGCCGAAATTAAAAATGAGCGTGCCCCAGTCCTGGTGCGCGCCCTGGCGCGGGTCTTCGTGCTCGTAAAGCGCCGTGCCGTCGAAGCGCGCGAGCGCCCAGGTGTCGCGCGGAAAATGCGCGGGCACCCAATCGACCAGGACGCCGATGCCCGCCTGATGCAGCGCATTGACGAGAAACTGAAAGTCATCCGGCGTGCCATAGCGGCTGGTGGGCGAATAAAAGCCGGTGACTTGATAACCCCACGACGGATAGTACGCGTGCTCCGAAACCGGCAGAAATTCGACATGCGTGAAGCCCGTCAACTTGAGGTAGTCCACGAGCGGCTCGGCAATCTCGCGGTAGCTGAGGGATTCGGCGACATTCTTCTTCATCCACGAGCCGAGGTGGACTTCATAAACGCTGAGCGGGGCCGCGAGCGGATTCGACGCGCGCCGTTGCTTCAGCCATTCGTCATCGCTCCAGACAAATTTCTGGTTGTTCCAGACGATGGAGGCGTTCTTCGGGGCCGCCTCGAAAAAATAGCCGTAGGGATCGGTCTTGAGCGCAATCCCGCCGACCGCCTCTTTGATTTCGTATTTGTAAAGCGTCCCTTCACCGACGCCCGGGATGAACAGCTCCCACACCCCCGACACGCCAAGCAGGCGCATCGGATGATAGCGCCCGTCCCAGTTGTTGAACTCGCCGACAACACTCATGCGTTGCGCGTTGGGAGCCCACACGGCGAAGCTGGTGCCGGTCACGCCATCGATGGTGCGGAGTTGCGCGCCCAATTTGTCATAGATGCGGCGTTCGTCGCCCTTGCCAAAGAGATACAGGTCGCTTTCGCCCAAGGTCGGAAAAAACGAATAGCCATCGCGCCGCTGGTGCCGGCGGCCCTGGTGATCGGTGATGACGAGGTCGTAGGCATATACGCGGGTGACCGCGGTGGAAACACCCTCGAAGAGTCCGGCTTCGTGCAACCGCTCGAGTTTGAAGCCGGGCAGTTTCGTTTCGTGGGTGGCCACGACCTCGACTTGCGCGGCGTCCGGCAGCAAGGCGCGCACGACGACGCCCGAGCCGTCGCCGAGCGGATGCATGCCCAGCAGGTGGTGGGGATTGGGTTGTTGCGCTTGGACCAGGCTATCCAGTTCCGCGTGGGTCAGAATCATGGCGCAACTGTTATGTCATGAACCCCCCGCGAAGGACATGAAAAAAAATGTAGCCACGCTCTCAAGCAGCCCAATACGGTTAGCTGGGGCGGCCGGACGGATACACCGCAACCGTCAAGGGGCGCGCGTTCACGCTGTTCTGACGTTTGGCTGGCCGTGGGTAGCGGGAGACGTGGCTTAAGGGTGAGGGGCACGCGCAAACCAAACCGTGACGCTACTTGCTTTTGCCGCGCCTGCCTGGGAATTGCAGTTGAGAGAACCAAGATCGTAATCAACTTTACAAAGTGCGAACTGACGCTTGCATGATCTCGGCGATTCATCGGTTCTCAGTATTTTTGTGTCAATAGTGAGAACCGACACCGGCCTGACACCGGCCCGATTTAGCAACTCGCCGGTGCGCGATGAATTTGCCGGCGTTTGGCAGGCCGTGGCTTACTCTTGACCCTCCCGCACGGAACTGGCACAGATTATCCATGACCAAAACCTCCCTCGTCCTGGCCGGATGTCTCGCCGGTGCAGTCTCCGCCGCCGCCGCCGATTACACGCTGCATTCGTTCAAGAAAACCACCGTCACCAAGGAGTTCCTCTGCGAGGGCGCTAACTTCGGCGACTTCAATCATGACGGCAAAATGGACCTCGAGGCCGGGCCCTATTGGTTCGAAGGACCGGACTTTACGATCCGGCATGAGTTCGCGCCCCCGCCCGAGAAGCCGTACGATCCGCATGGCTACTCGGATTATTTTCTGAGCTTCGTCTATGATTTCAATGGCGACGGCTGGCCAGACATCCTCGTTTATAGCTGGCCGGGCAAGGAAACGGCCTGGTACGAAAACCCCAAAGGCAAGCCGGGCCACTGGCTGCGCCATGTCATCTTTGCCGTGACCGACAACGAATCGCCGCAACTGGGCGACATGAACGGCGACGGCAAACCGGAGTTGATCTGCCACACCGACGGCTACCTGGGATTTGCCGAGGCCGATTGGAGTGATCCCACCAAGCCGTGGAAATTTCGCCGTATTTCGCCCAAGGGTGAATGGCAACGCTACACCCACGGTTACGGATTCGGCGACATCAACGGCGACGGTCGCATGGACATTCTCGAGAAAGATGGCTGGTGGGAACAGCCCGCGTCGCTGGCCGGAGATCCGGTCTGGAAATTTCATCCGGTTAACTTCGGCACGGGCGGCGCGCAAATGTACGTCTATGACGTCAATGGCGATGGTCTGCCCGACGTGATCACCAGTCTCGCGGCGCACGGCTTCGGCCTGGCCTGGTATGAGCAGGTGCGGAAGGGAGGAGATATTACTTTCCGCGAGCACATCATCATGAACAGCAAACCGGAGGACAACAAATACGGTGTGAAATTTTCCCAGTTACACTCCATCGACCTGATTGACATGAACGGTGACGGCCTCAAGGACATCGTGACCGGCAAGCGTTACTGGGCGCACGGCCCCACGGGCGACGCCGAACCGGGCGCGCCGGCGGTACTCTACTGGTTTCAACTCGTGCGCAACAAAGACAAGAGCGTGGATTGGGTGCCGCACCTGATCGACGACGATTCCGGTGTCGGCACGCAAGTCACCGCGGGCAAGGTCAGCGGCGGCAAGTTTCCGGATGTAGTGGTTGGCAACAAGAAGGGCCTGTTCTTCTTCCAGCACGAGACCAAGCAGGTGAGCAAGGCGGAATGGGAGCAGGCGCAGCCGAAGCCGGTGAATTAGCGTGGCCGCTCGTTCACCCGAAAATTGCAGGAGCGGAGCGCGAGTTGTCTCAACTCGCAGCGCGTGGAGGAACCGAAACGGCTAGGGTTAATTTCAACGCGGGTTGGATGGCAACGCGCTGCGGTTTGGGGACAAACTGCGGTCCGGTGGAGCGGAACACACCAGCCACGGGGGCGGGTATGCACAACGACTTCGGAGCTCAGGGTGCATTTTCATCCCGGGGATTGGCGCCGGCCGCGACCCGGCCACACCGATTTTTCCCGTTGGAGGATGGCTGCCATCCTCCAACGGGAAAACTTTCCAAAAATTCTTCCGAACCAAATGGGGATGCCGGACGTTCAACCTCTTGAACGTGAAAACTGGCGGGCGGTCAAACGGGATGATCACGCAAGCGACAATTCAACCGGGGCGTCCGCAGCGGGACGAGCGCTGACCCATGGCCGACTCCATTTTTTCGCCGCTCTTTGCCATCACCGATGAGCAGGCGATGTGGCGCGTGCAGACGCAGGACGATGCCGCCGCCTTCGCCCAACTCGTGCAGCGCTGGGAAAAACCGATTCGCGGACTGGCGGTGCGCATGACCGGCGACCTCCACCGCGGCGAAGATTTGGCGCAGGAAACCTTCGCCCGGCTGTTCGCCCGGCGGCACGATTACCAGGCGTCGGGGAAATTCTCGACATGGCTCTGGCGGGTGGCGCTCAACCTTTGTTACGACGAATTACGCCGCGTGAAACGGCGCGGAGAAACGCCGCTCGATGACGACGACGGAAATATTTCGGCGCTCGACACGTTTACGGCGGCGGAACCCTCGCCCGCTGCGGCGCTGGAGGCGGAGGAACGCGGTGAGCTGGTGCGCCGGGCGTTGCTGCGGTTGGCCGAACCGTATCGCGCCGTG
>JAYUBJ010000250.1:0-6522 GCA_043740915.1 Verrucomicrobiota bacterium | reverse complement strand
ATCAGCATCGTCGGCGGAATGTCGCGCAAATTCAAAATCGTGTCCGAATCATAGACGCGCGCGTCGTGAAACGGGATGTTCGCCGGATGATGCGGGTGCGAACCGGTGGCGATGAGAATGACCTCGCCTTTGATATGCGCCGGTGGCGAATGGCTCGGCGTGACGGCGATGGTATGGGCGTCGAAGAACGAAGCCACGCCGCGATAAAGATCGACTTTGTGACGCTTCAAATTATCGGCGATGCGCGCCCGTTCGCTTTGGACGACGAGCCGTTCGCGGTAGAGGAAATCGCGCGCGGTCACCTTGTCTTTGAGGTTGAAGGTGATGCCGTAGAGGCCGCGCTGTTTGAAACCGGAGAGGTAGAGCGCCGATTCGCGGAGCGTCTTCGAGGGGAGCGTGCCGGTGTTGGCCGCCGCACCGCCCAGCACCGGTTCTTTTTCGATGAGGGCGACCTTTTTGCCGAAGTAGGCTGCCTGGGCCGCGCCTTTTTCCCCGGCGGGACCGGAGCCGATCACAATCAAATCGTATTTCTTTTCTTCCATAGCAACCGTGGGTTGGTGGGATTGCGTTGTTGCCCGGCTCGATTTGAGCCGGATGATAACGGGCGGGGGCGGAGCGGCAATGTTAAAAAGCACCGAAGGGTTTGAGCGGCGATTGGAATGTTCGCAGGGTGCGCCTCTGATTCGTGTCTATTCGTGGTTTCCTGGTTCAAGAGCCGTTCATCAAAGTTTTCGCTTGTCGGGCCTTGGTTCCAACGCAATCGTGATTGCGTGAGTCCCGATAAAATTACGCCCGCCACTCTGCGCAATATGAAAGTGCGCGGCGAAAAAATCGCGGCGCTGACGGCCTACGATTTTCCGATGACCAAGCTGCTCGACGAGGCGGGCGTCCCGGTGTTGCTGGTCGGCGATTCGCTCGGCATGGTCGTGCTCGGTTATCCGGACACAACGCAGGTGACGATGGCCGACATGGAGCACCATGTGCGCGCGGCGGCCCGGGCCAGGCCGCGTGCGTTGCTCGGCGGCGATTTGCCGTATCGCAGCTACGCAACACCTGAGCAGGCAGTGGCCTGCGCGCGCCGGCTCATGGCGGCGGGCGCGGAGTTTGTGAAGGCTGAGGGTGGAGGTGAGATTTTGCCGCAGGTGCGGGCGATTCTCGCGGCGGGGATCCCGTTCATGGGGCACGTCGGCATGTTGCCGCAGCACATTTTGGTGGAGGGCAGATACCGCATCAAAGGCCGCGATGATGCGGGCCGGTCAAAGCTGATTGCGGATGCGGCGGCGTTGGCGGAGGCGGGGGCATTTGCCATCGTGTTGGAACTGGTCACGCCACTCGTCGCGAAAGAAATTTCACAGGCGATAGCAATTCCCACGATTGGCATCGGTTCAGGGGCGGATTGCGACGGGCAGATTTTGGTGACGAACGATTTACTGGGGACATTTCCGTGGTTTACGCCTAAGTTTGTGAAGCCAAGAATGGACGCCGCCGGGCAGATGAAGGCGGTGGTGGTGGAGTGGGTAAAGCGGATTTGATTTAACCACAAAGGCACAAAGGTACCAAGATGAACAGGATGAAAAAGCTTTCTCATCTCGACGCCAAGGGTGAAGCCAGCATGGTCGATGTCTCGGCCAAGCTGGTGATGCAGCGTGAAGCGGTGGCGCAGGGCGAAATCCGTTTGCAACGCGCGACGCTGCGGCTCATCGAATCCAATGCCATCGCCAAGGGCAATGTGTTTGCCACCGCGCGACTGGCCGGTATTCTGGCCGCGAAAAAAACGGGGGAGCTCATCCCGCTCTGCCATCCGTTGCCCATCACGCATTGCGAAGTGAAATTTGAAATCCCAAAAACGCGGGATCGCGTCGTCATCACGGGGTCCGCGAAGATCACCGCGCAAACCGGAGTTGAAATGGAGGCGCTCATCGCCGTCACCGTGGCGGCGCTCACGATCTACGACATGTGCAAAGCGGTGGACAAGGCGATGGACATTTCGGAGATCAGACTGGTGTCGAAGACGAAGCGGGTGATCACATGAGAAACCGCAGGTGAGAAAGTGGGTGAGTGAGCGGGCGGGAAATGAGCCGTTCGGCTAGGGCGCAGCTCAACTTATTCCGACCCAACCCAGGAAATGTCCCTGGCGATCAGGCTCAGGTAGTGGCACGGGCGTCCCGCCCGTCAGTTGCGGGTTGGCGCATGCTCTTGTTTTTGGTGGGAACACACGGGCGCGACGCCCGTGCCGCTACGCTGCAAGAATCCGAGAAGCGCCCGTTCGGACATGTTGTCCACTTTCTGGCTTTCACTGTTTTCCAGCCACGTTAGAATCGCGGCCATGCAAATTCAAACCGGCATCATCACCATCAGCGACCGTGCTTCGAAAGGTTTGTACGACGATCTCGGCGGGCCGGCGCTCAAGAAGGCGGCGGAGGGTTACGGTTGGAAGGTTCTGGCCGAGGCGCTGGTGCCGGACGAGCAGCGGGAAATCCAGCGGGCCATTCGCGAACAGATCGCCAAAGGCTGCGCGCTCGTTCTCACCACGGGCGGCACCGGCGTGGCGTTGCGGGATGTGACGCCGGAAGCGGTGCGCGAGATTGCCGTACGGGAACTTCCGGGCTTTGGGGAAGTGATGCGGTCGGAGTCGATGAAGATCACCAGGAACGCCATTCTTTCGCGCAATCTGGCGGCGGTCGTGGACAAATCACTGATTCTGTGTCTTCCCGGGAAACCAAATGGGGCGGTCGAGTGTTTAAGCTTTGTGGTCGGTGCCATTCCGCATTGTGTGGAAGTGTTGCAGGAGGTGCCGACGAGTTGTTGAGGCGGATTATGAGAATCTTTTTTAGAGCCGGTTGGAAAAATGGGTGGAACGGGCTACCAGCCCGTTTTCGGCGGCAACCTGCCGCCGAAAGTCCCGGCAGGCTGGTAGCCCGCCAGAACAGGCCAGTGGCCTGTTCCACCTGGAATGGGATTTTCAAACTGGGTCTTGCTTGTGGCCTGATCTTCGCGTTGGCCCCGAGTGGCTGCACCACCAAGAGCAAGGCGTTGGCGCAGTCGCGCGGGGCTTTCATTGCCGGCCAGCAACAGGGATTCGCGCAGGCGCAGGCACAGACCGTGTCCACCAACGTCACGTTCTTGGGGGATGTGCGAAACCGTACGGTGGAATGGGTCGAAGAGCTGACGTTGACCCAGGGCCTGGTGGCCGCCGATTATCTTCATCCCCGGGATCCCAGTTCCATCACCATTACGCGGCAAGGTCGGAAATACGAAGTCAGCCCGAAGCGATTGCTCAAAGGGTTGGAAGATCCGTATCTGGAACCGGGGGACGTGGTAGAGTTGCACCGATGATACGAGCGGATTGGGTGCGGAACTGATTTCCACGATGAGCGCTTTCAAAACCGCAATCGTGTCCCGGAACCGGGCGCGAGCAACGTAGGGCGGGCATCCTGCCCGCCCCGCTTGCGCTGTAGCGCGAGGGGTGTATGGCGAAGCTGGGGGTGGGCAAGATGCCCGCCCTACGTTGTGGACCATAGGTAAGCGCGCACCGTAATTTTGAAAGAGATTGAATCATGAAAAAGAACCTCACGCGGCGGCGGGCGCTCGGTTCGCTGGCGATCTTGTGCGGCGGCGCGGTGGCGTTTGAGGTCGTCGCGGCTGCCTCCGGCAAGGGCTATCGGTTGGCGACGTTTTCCGCCGAGGTGACGCCGCCGCTGGGGCATCCACTCATGGGCGGCGGCATCGCGCCGGCGCAGAATGTTGTGGATCCTCTTTTTGCGAACGGATTGGTGCTGCTGGGGTTTGGCCAACCGCTGGTGGTGGTGTCGATTGATTGGTGCGAAATCCGCAACGACGCGTATGACCGCTGGCGCGCGTTGCTGGCTGAGGCCGCAGGGACGACCAGGGAGCGGGTGTTGGTGACGAGCGTGCATGTGCATGACGCGCCGATTGCCGATCTGGAAGCCGAGCGCATTTTGAAACAGCACGGGGCGGCTGGCAGTATTTGCAACCTGGAATTTCACGAACGAGCCGTCCGCCGGGTCGCCGCCGCGCTGCGCCTTAGCCTGCCGAGGGCGCGGCGAATCACCCATGTTGGCGTCGGCCAGGCGAAGGTGTCGCGGGTGGCGTCGAACCGGCGCTACATCGGGCCGGACGGCCAGCCGGCGTTTGGTCGTGGCAGCGCCACTCGGGATGCGGCGCTGCGCGAACTGCCGGAGGGGACGATTGATCCGTGGCTGAAGACGCTCAGTTTTTGGGACGGCAAGAGCCCCGTGGCCGCATTGAATTGTTATGCCACGCATCCGATGAGTTATTATGGCAAGGGCGGTGTTTCGGATGATTTTGTCGGTCGGGCCCGGCGTCGACGGCAGGCGGATGATCCGAAAGTGTTCCAAATCTACGTCTCCGGCTGCAGCGGGAACGTCACGGCGGGCAAGTTCAACGATGGCTCGCCGGAGAATCGCGCGGTGCTGGCCGAGCGGATGTATCGGGCGATGTCAGTTGCGTGGAAGTTGACGCAACGGCGGCCGATCAAGACGTTCGATTTTCGAGTGGTTCCCTTGCGACTGGAACCGCGCGACGCGCCGGGATTGACGGTGGCGGATTTGAACCAGCGATTGACGTCGGATGCCCGGCCGTTCGGACAATGCCTTGCGGCGCTGGGATTGAGTTGGCGGAAGCGGGCGGACGCCGGGGGTAAGAT
This sequence comes from Verrucomicrobiota bacterium, assembly GCA_043740915.1. Classification (GTDB taxonomy): domain Bacteria; phylum Verrucomicrobiota; class Verrucomicrobiia; order Limisphaerales; family JAYTXL01; genus JAYTXL01. The sequence continues at coordinate 1,835 of JAYUBJ010000250.1, read as the reverse complement.
CGATTTGCCCGTGCTCGATTTTGGTTTCGCGCAGTTGCTGTTGTTGCCGGGGGAATCGTACGTGGAATATCAACTCCTCGCCCAGCAGATGCGTCCGGATTCTTTTGTGATGGTGATGGGTTATGGGGAGTCGGCTACGGGCTACATTCCAACCGAGCAGGCGTTCGCAGAGGAAGACACAAATCTGCGCGACTGGTGCTGGGTTGCGCCGGGATCCGAAGCGGCGATGGGGGCGGCGTTGAAAGCGGCGCTGACGCCATCGAAATGAACTGACCCGGGTGGGCAGGTTAAATCATGGGGAGAAAGTGGGGACTTGAGTCCCGGAGTAGCCCGCGGATAACGCGGATGAACGCGAATAAAAGTGGGGAAGTGGGAACCAGGCGGACGGAAAAACGATCGCTTCCATTGATTGTTTTTTTCCAAGCTGCCTGGTTTTGATCGAGGTTCTTGCCGCCGGACGGGACGCCTCGGGCTAGTGCGCCTGGGAAGGACGCCCGCCGCTACGCCGGTGACTAACGGATGAATCCGACGGGTTTGGGGAAGAGGGTTTCGATTTCCGCCAGGTCTTTCGGGTCGGCGGGGTGCGGGGTTTCCGGTTGCCCCTTGAACGGCACACCCGCGGCTTCACCGGTCTTGACCGTCACGCTTTTCGAACCGGTGGCCTTTCCACTCAGCGCAACAGAACCGTCACCCACGGTGGCAGTGGTGGTTTTCTGCGCGTTGGAATCGATGATGAATTTGGTGCCGAGAATCCCGGTGGTGGCGGCGGGTGTTTTCACACTGAATTTGGATTTCATCGCGCCGGGCTTGATACTGGCGATGATGCGACCCTCGTCCACGCGCAGGGCGACCTGGCCGTCGGCGAGGCGGAGGCGGAGCCGGCTCTGCGGGCGCAGGCTGACCTGTCCGGCGGCGCCGAGGTTGAGCAGCAATTCGGAATTTTCCTTCGTGGTAATTTCCGATCCCATGACGAGGGAGAGATTCGTTCTGGAAACAGTTTCCCAGGAGCTGAAGGGTGTGGGGCGATGGCGGACTTCGCCTTTGAATTGCGCGATCACCGGCGCATTGGATTTAAGGCTTTGAAATCCGAGATTGGCGCCCACCACGACCAACCCGGCGACGACGAGCGCGCCAATCCAGGCGAACAGGCTGCCGCGGTAACTGGCACGGAACACGAGCATGGTCAGCGGCACAACCAGGAGCAGCAACGTTCCCAGCGCACCGGCGAGGAGCACCAGGAACCAAGGCAGACCGCCGAGTGCGGGAGCGGCGTAGACTTCCGTGGCGGCCACGCCGGACACCAGCAAGGCGCTGCCCAGAACGCCGGCGATGCCGGCGGCTCCGCCGGTATTATTGCGGGCCTTGCAGCGGGTCTGGATGAGGCGCAAGGTGGGGGGTATTACGAGGAGCAGCGCGGCGACGGCACCCAAGAGTTGCAGGGTCGAACCGGCGTTGAGCAAGACCGACTGCAGGCAACCCATAGCCTTTTCGACTAATGGATGATTGAGCATGGCGTGATGAGTTGGTGCGATGCTGGGCGAGACACCCTCAAAATGTCAAATTGTAAAATGGGTGATGCGCGGGCTGGTCAGGCGGGCGCATCCACGCACTGTTCCCGGACCGCAGCTGTGTCCCGCGCGACGCGGGATCAGCCGCAGCAGCGTGGCCAAGAAAGCCGTGGAGGGAATTCGATGCGTCCGGCCATTTCGACGTGCGGCGGCTGGTCCCGCGCCGCGCGGGACACAGCCGCGGTCCGGGAGCGGGAGCGCCGAGCCATGCGGCGGGCCGGTCAGGCGGGTGGCGATGGTTTGACAGCAGCAGCAACGGCAGTGTGG
>JAYUBJ010000249.1:0-6542 GCA_043740915.1 Verrucomicrobiota bacterium | reverse complement strand
GCGATGCAGATCGTTTACTCCGACGCGGAATTATCGCACTACATGCGCTTCGCCGTCGAGGCCTCGCCCGAACGTCCCGTGCTGGTGGATAAATTCCTCGAGGATGCGACCGAGGTGGACGTGGATTGCATCACCGACGTGGGGCAATTCGAAAACCCGGCGGATGGGACGATCGTCATTGGCGGGATGCTCGAGCACATCGAGTTCGCCGGCGTCCACTCGGGTGACGCGGCGATGGTGTTGCCGCCGCACACGCTCTCGGAAAAGGTCATTGCCACCATCCGCGATTACACGCACCAGATGGCGCGCGAGCTCAAGGTCATCGGGCTGATGAACGTGCAATACGCGGTGAAGGGCGACCAGGTGTATGTGCTCGAGGTGAACCCGCGTGCCTCGCGCACCGTGCCGTTCGTGAGCAAAGCCATCGGCTTTCCGCTCGCGAAACTGGCCGCGAAGGTGATGGCGGGAAAAACGTTGAAGCAACTCGGCTTCACCGCGGAGGTTTGGCCGAAATATTGGGCGGTGAAGGAGTCGGTCTTCCCGTTCAACAAGTTCGTGGGCCAGGACATTTTGCTCTCACCCGAGATGCGTTCGACCGGCGAGGTGATGGGTCTCGACGCCGACCTCGGCATCGCCTATGCCAAATCGCAGATGGCCGCCAATTCGCCGTTGCCGATGAGCGGCCGTGTTTTCATCAGTGTCAGTGACGCGCACAAAGGGGAAGCGGCGGCCGTCGGAAAGCTCTTCACCGACCTCGGCTTCGAGTTGGTTGCCACGAATGGGACTGCCGGTGTGCTGGAGAAAGCGGGCCTGAAGGTGCAGCGCGTTTTCAAACTGGCCGAGGGCCGGCCGAACGCGCTGGACCTGCTCAAGAACCGCGAAATCCAGCTCGTCATCAACACGCCCGCCGGGGCGTCGCCGCGCGCCGACGAAGTGAAAATTCGCACCACGGCCGTCTATACCGGCACGCCGATCATGACGACCCTCAGCGGCGCGAAGGCGGCGGCCCTCGGCATCGCCGCGCTCAAGCGGAACGGCTACGAAGTCCGCACGGTGCAGGAGTATCACTAAGATGGTGACCACCACTGACATCCCGCTGCTGCCCGCGTTGAAACAATATTTTGGCTTCAGCTCGTTCCGCCCGTTGCAGGAGGAAATCATCCGGGACGCACTCGCGGGCAAAGATGTCTTTGCACTGCTGCCGACCGGCGGGGGCAAATCACTGTGTTTTCAACTGCCCGCGCTGGTACGGCCGGGCCTCACGGTGGTGATCTCGCCCCTCATCGCGCTGATGAAAGACCAGGTGGACTCGCTGAAGGCCAGTGGCGTGCCGGCGACGTTCCTCAACTCCTCGCTCGCCGCGGGCGAGTCGCGTCCGCGCTTGCGCGGGTTGCACAATGGTGAGTATCGCCTGCTTTATGTCGCCCCGGAACGGCTGATGTTGTCCGGCTTCCTGGACGACTTGCTGCGGTGGAAAGTGAACTTGTTTGCGATTGACGAGGCACATTGCATCAGCGAGTGGGGCCACGATTTTCGTCCGGAGTACCGGCAGATCGCGGCCCTGCGCGAACGGTTTCCGGACGTGCCGTACATGGCGCTCACGGCCACGGCCACCGAACGTGTGCGCGCGGACATCGTGAAGCAGTTGCGTTTGCGCGAGTCGCAGATTTACGTCGCCAGCTTCAACCGCCCGAACCTCACCTATCGGGTCCACGCCAAGAGCGGGGCTTACGAGCAGGTGGTCGACTACATCCGCGCGCGGCCGAAGGAGAGCGGCATTGTCTATTGCCAGTCGCGCAAGACCAGCGAGAGCGTGGCGCTCAAGCTGAATGAAGACGGCGTGCCCGCGCGCGCCTATCACGCCGGGCTCTCGCCGCAGGAACGCTCGACGAACCAGGAACTTTTCCTGCGTGATGAGGTGCGGGTGGTGTGCGCGACCATTGCGTTCGGCATGGGCATCAACAAGCCGAACGTCCGTTTCGTCATCCACCACGACCTGCCGAAGAACGTCGAAGGCTATTACCAGGAAACGGGTCGCGCGGGCCGCGACGGTTTGCCGAGCGAATGCCTGCTGCTCTTCAGCGCCGGCGACGTGGTCAAGCAGACCGGCTTCATTGAGGAGAAGACCGATCCGCACGAGCAGCAAATTGCCCGCGAACAATTGCGGCAGATGGTTCATTACGCGGAGATTTCCGAGTGCCGCCGCGCGTCGCTGCTTGATTATTTTGGCGAGGAATTCCCGGAGACAAACTGCGGCGGCTGTGACAATTGCCTTTCGCCGCGCGCCACCTACGATGGCACGCTGGCCGCACAAAAACTTCTCTCGTGCGTCTTTCGGGTGCGCGAACAAAGCGGCTTCGGCGTCGGTTTGAATCATCTCATCGAGGTGCTCACCGGCGCGGACACCGAAAAAGTCCGCCGCTGGGGTCACACGCAACTTTCCACTTACGGCATTGGCCGGGAGACGGGCCGCGCCGAGTGGGGCGCCATCGGACGCGAACTCGTCCGTCTGGGTTTTCTCGCCCAGACGACCGACAAATTTCCGGTCATCCAACTCACGAACGAAGGCCGGGATTTCCTGAAGCACCGCCAGGCCGTCCAGCTTACCAAACCCATAACCGCGCCCGTGAAGGCCGAGCATCACGCTGGTGAAATCGCGTGTGATGAGACGCTTTTCGACCGGTTGCGCGCCTTGCGCAAAAAACTCGCGGACGAGCGCGGCGTCCCGCCCTACATTGTTTTCTCGGACGTGTCGCTCCGGCAGATGGCGCGCAGCTACCCGCAGAGCGAAGGCGAGTTCGCGCGCATCAGCGGCGTGGGCGAGAAAAAGCTGCGCGAATTTGGCGCGGCTTTTCTCGGGGAGATCGCCGGGCATCTCGCCACGAATGCCCGCCAGATCTTTGCCGATGATTCGTTCAATGGGCCGGCGCCGCTCCTTTCGCGCGCGCGGATGAACGACACGACGCGGGAGAGCTTGAAGCGTTTCCGCGACGGCCAAAGCCTTGCGGAAATTGCGAACCATCGTGGCCTGACCACGGGGACAATCTGCGGCCACCTGGCCACGGCCGTCGAAGCGGGTGAAACGGTCGATTTGAACCGGCTGCTGTCGGCCGGCGAACAAGCGGAAGTGGCGGCCGCGTTCGCCAAGTTCGGCTGGGGCAATATCACGGGCGTGCGCGAGAAACTCGGCGACCGATTCGACTACGGCATCCTGCGTGTCTTCCGGGCGGCGCGGCACCGGCGGGGGTAGCACCCGCATAGCGCGGGTTGGCAATCCGCCGCGCCGCGCCAATGCGTAGGCGTAGAAAATATTCCACGCCCGGCCGGATGCCATTCTGCGCTTCAACCGCGGCGCAAACACGCCGCAAACACGCCTTGTCATTGTCGTGAGGCGCATGTATCGTGCTCGCATGTTAACTTTCACCCGACGGCTCGCCGTGCTGCTCGCGCTGGGCGTCGGCACCGCTGGCGCCGACGAGTTGCAGCTCAAGGACAATGCGACGGTGAGCGGTAAAATCCTGGCGGAAAAGAAAGACCAGGTGGTGGTGGACATCGGCTACACCGTGCTGCTCGTGCCACGCAGCCAAATCATAAAAATTTCCAAGACGGAAAGTGCGAGGATAGAAAGGGTCCTGGCCCAGAAAAAGGCGGCCGCCGTGCCGGCCACCGAAATAAAGCAGGGTTTATTTCGCACGGCGAGCGTCCCGCCGCCGGTGCGGGATGTGCGGGATTTGGTCAGCCAGTTGGGCGAAGCGGTCGTTCAGGTGCGGACGCCGAGCGGTCTGGGGTCGGGCTTCATCATCAGTGAAGACGGATTCCTGATGACGAATTTCCACGTCGTCGAAGGTGAAACGCAGATTTCCGTCGAGGTGTATCATCAACGGGCCGGGCAACTGGAGCGCGCCAATTACAAGCAAGTGCGCATCGTCGCCATGAACAAGTTCGTCGATCTGGCGTTGCTGAAAGTCGAGGACAAGGACGCCGGCAAGTTCACCAGTGTGTTGCTGGGCGAAGCGGACGCCCTGTCGGTGGGCGAACGGGTCTTTGCCATCGGCAGCCCGCTGGGGCTGGAGCGCACCGTCACCGAGGGAATATTAAGCACCAAGACGCGGCAGATGCAGGGCGAGCTTTATTTGCAGACGACGGCGCAGATCAATCCGGGCAACAGCGGCGGGCCGCTCTTCAACCTGCGCGGCGAGGTGGTGGGCGTCACCAACATGAAGATCACGTTTGGCGAGGGCCTGGGTTTCGCCATTCCGGTTGAACTGGTCAAATATTTTCTCAATCACCGCGACGCGTTTGCGTACGACAGCGACAATCCCAGCAACGCCTACCGTTATCTGGAGCCGCCCAGCCGCGCCAAGCAGGTCAAGGCGAAACCATGAAGCAGGGACTTGACGGTGTAACTTTTCAACGCGCCCGGTGTTAACGACCTGATGATTCAGCCGGCCTTGCCACGCCACCCGCCCGCCAAGACTTTTGGCCCACAACTCCTCCTCAACATGAAATCCAAACTCTGGCTTCTTCCAGTGCTCTGCGGATTAACCCTGGCGGCAGGTGCCGCGATTCCACCCGCCGAGAAACTTTTGCCGGCGGACACGCTCGGCATGATGACCGTGCCGGATTGGGACAAGGCGAAGGCGGCATACCAGGATTTCCCGATGGCGCAATTATGGCGCGATCCGGCGATGAAGCCATTTGCGGACAAGTTTTTGAACAAGTTCAAGGAGGAGGTCCTCGGCCCGCTGGAGCGCGAGCTGGGAGTGAAGCTCGAGAACTACGCCGACCTCCTGCACGGGCAGGTCACGCTGGCGGTGACGCAAAACGGCTGGGAAGGACAGGGGGGGCAGCTGCCCGGTTTTGTGCTGCTCTTGGACAGCAAGAACAAAGGTGACTTGCTCAAGAAGAACCTCGCCGAGTTGAAAAAGAAATGGGTCGATTCCGGCAAGCAAATCAAAACGGACAAGATCCGCGACGTGGAATTCACCACCTTGATCATTTCGGGCGCGGATCTGGCCAAGACCTTCGAGAAGGTTTTTCCCGACGCCAAAGGCGAAAAAGCGCCGGACGATGCCACGGCCAAGGCGACGGGAGAAAAAATCCAAATCATGGTGGGGCAGTCAGAGTCGCTGTTGCTGGTCGGGAACAGCCCGAAGGATTTTGAGAAGATTTTGAGCCGGCAAGCGGGCGGGACGGCCACGGCCCTGGCGGAGTTGCCCGTGTATGAGGCCAATCACAACGCCCTGTTTCGCGACGCGCTGGTGTTTGGCTGGATTCACTTCAAACCGATCGCCACCCTGATTGCCAAGAAGCTCACCGAGGCTTCCGCCGGCGGAGGGTCGCCGTCACCGATCGGGGTCAAGCCGGACAAGATCATGGAGGTGCTCGGGCTCACGGGGGTCAAGACGCTCGCGTTCAACATGAATCAGTCGAGCGAAGGGCTTTACTTGAACCTGTATCTGGGCGCGCCGGAACCGCGCCGGGGGCTGACCAAACTCCTGCAGACGGACGCGAAGGAAGCCAGCCCGCCGCCGTTTATCACCGCCGAAGTGACCAAGTTCAGCCGCTGGCGAATGGACGGCCAGAAAATCTGGGCCACGCTGGAAGCCATGATCAAGGAGATTTCCCCGCAGTTGAGCAGCGTCGTGTCGATGACGGTTGACGCCGCCGGCAAAGACAAGGATCCCAACTTCGATGTAAGAAAGAGCCTGATTGGAAACCTGGGCAACGACTTTATCAGTTTTGAAAAGCCGCCCCGCGGCGCCAACCTCGCCGACCTCAACTCTGCACCCGCGCTGACGCTGATCGGATCACCCCGGGCGGATCAACTGGCCGCCGCCTTGAAAGCCGTCGCCTCACTCATGCCCGGGGAGACCGTGGACATCAAGGAACGGGAGTTTCTTGGTCGCAAGGTGTATTCCATCAAGTTGCCACCGACGCCCAGCCCGGACGGCCTGAAGCTGGTGGAGAAGACGTTGAGCTTCGGATCCAGTGGCGGCTATGTTGGACTGTCCACCGAGGTTGCTTTGCTCGAGGAATTTCTGCGCAGCAGTGAAACCAGCGGCAAAAAATTGGCGGAGATGGCCGGCTTGAGTGACGCCGCCCAAAAGGTTGGCGGCATGAACACCGGATGGTTCGGCTACGAGAACCAGGCCGAGACCCGGCGCGTCCTGCTGGAGACTTTGAAGCAGGATCCGACCGCATTGGAGAAGATATTTGCGAACCCCTTCCCCGGAGCGGCGGGCGGTGGCATTGGCAAAGGCCTGAAGGATTGGTTTGATGTGGGCCTGATCCCGTCGTTCGACAAGCTGGCCAAGTATTTTCACTTCTCAGTTTACTCGGTCACGGCGAACCCCGATGGGTTCTACTTCAAGACCTTTTCCCCCACGCCGCCGTCCTTGCGGAAATAAGTCCGGCCGCTATTCCTGCGGATAAACCAGGATCCGGTCGTGCACCACCACGATCAGATCGTTCTTGCCGTCGCCAGTCACATCCACGATGAGCGCCTCGCGTGGCTCATTACCATCACGGCGGCCGCGGAA
>JAYUBJ010000248.1:0-6568 GCA_043740915.1 Verrucomicrobiota bacterium | reverse complement strand
GGTCCGGGGGCAGCGGCGGAGCGCAGCGTGAAGGCTGCGGCTACAGGGCTTCAAGGGAAGCGCAACTGGTAGAAACGGCGGGGGAAAGTCGGCGCGTTTGTATCGGCGAACCGGTAAACACCGCTGCCAATGTTGGTGGCGTTGCCCAGCACCGTCCAGTTCACGGCGGGTTGCACAATATTGGTCGTCGCGATCACCGTGAAGGCAACGTTGTTCGTGTTGGTAAACGAGAATTGAAACGCGCCGTTGCCAAGCAAGGTTAGCCTCGAAACGGGGATGACGGGTTGGCTGGGGGATGGGATTATGAAAACATAGGCCGCGCCAGATTCGACGGCGTTGTCGTTGTTGCCGTCACCGTTTACCCCGGTGGCGTTGCTGGACTCGAATGGCGCTCCCACCAAAACCGTGTCAGCCGACGCCGCCACGGAAGTGCCAAACTGGTCACTCATCCCGGTGTTGCCGGCCTTGAGGTAGGCTTGTTGGGCCCAAGCCGACCCGCTGCGTCCGAAGACGTAAGCCGCGCCCGAGTCCACGGCGCTATTGTCGCCTTGATTGCCATTCACCCCCGTGGCGTTGCTGGCCTCGTAGGGCGAACCAATCACCGCCGTGTCGCCCGACACCGATACCGAGGTGCCGAACCCATCATTCGTCTCAGTGTTGCTCGCTTTGAGGTACGCCTGCTGGGTCCATGTGGTCCCATTCCGTACAAACACGTAGGCCGCGCCGGCGGAATCGGCGTTGTTGTTGTTTTGGTCGCCGTTGACTCCAGTGGCGTTGCTGGACTCATAAGGCGATCCCACCACCACCGAGTCACCCGAAATCGCCACGGAATAGCCGAACCAGTCAAACGCCTCGGAGTTGCTGGCCTTGAGATAAGCTTGCTGGGTCCACGTGGTCCCGTTGCGCACAAACACGTAGGCCGCGCCGGCGGAGTTGGCACTGAGGTCGTTTTGGGTGCCGTTGACTCCGGTTCCGGTGCTGGACTCGAAAGGCGCCCCCACCACCACCGTGTTCCCCGACACCGCCACCGAAGTGCCGAACTCGTCAAATCCAAGCGGGTTGGTGTTGCTGGCCTTGAGATAAACTTGTTGGGTCCACGTGGTCCCGTTGCGCACAAACACGTAGGCCGCGCCAGCCTCGAAGAAAGGATCTGGGTCGCTGCCTTGGTCGCCGTTGATCCCGGTGGCGTTGCTGTCCTCGAAAGGCGCCCCCACCACCACCGTGCCGCCCGACACGGACACCGAACTGCCGAACCCGTCACCCCCTTGGGCGTTGCTGGCCTTGAGATAGACTTGCTGGCTCCAGTTCGTCCCGCTGCGCACGAAAATGTAAACCGCGCCCGAGTCAATGGCGGTGGTGAAGTTACTCCCCACGCCGTTCACCCCGATGGCGTTGCTGTCCTCGCCCGGCGCCCCGACCACCAACGTGTCACCCGACACCGCCACGGAGGTGCCAAACTGGTCTTTTGTTCTGGTATTGCTCGCCTTGAGAAATGCTTGCTGCGCCCATGACTCCCCGTTACGAACAAAAACATAGACCGCCCCGGAGTTCGTCGCGCTGTTGTTGCTTTGATCGCCGTTGATCCCGATGGCGTTGCTGTCCTCGCCCGGCGCCCCGACCACCGCAGTGTCGCCCGACACCGCCACGGAGACACCAAACACGTCATTCGTCCCGGTATTGCTGGCCTTGAGATAGGCTTGCTGGGTGAAAGTCGGGTCGATGGTGAGCGGGTAACGAGCCTGGGCTTCGAAAACAGCGAGTGTCACCTGGCCGGCAGCCACCTGCATTTTGGCGGGAAATTCCGTGCCGTCGGCGTCCCATACTTTTAAATGATCGTAGGTGAGTACGGTTTGTCCCGAAACGTCGCACAGCACCAGTTTCCGCCCTGCGGCATCCGTCTGCGGAGTAAGATCGCCCGTAACGTCGAGGACGAGGCGCAACGGTTCGCCGCCCGGGTTGGAGGCCGGGCGCGCCGCGAGTGTGAAGCCATGTTCCAATCCGCCGGGCGCGTTATGAAACCATTCGATTAATTTGCGATTTGCAATTGGGAAAGAATCCCCCCGGATGATTTCCACGCGCTGGCCGCTCACCTTGAGCTCGCCCAATGGGACGGGGATTTGTGCCGCGCCATAGCCGAGGCTGGCCAGATGCCAGGCGACCTGGTGGGTCGTTTCACCCGTCCGCACTTCAAAGCCCAACCCCTCAGGCGTGAACGTGCTGCGGATGCCATGGGCCGGATTCTCCGCGCGCGCTCTGGTTTCCGGGCCGTGCGCAACTCTGGCCGCATAGCGTGCGCCGGTGACGGCGGCGGCGAACGAGTCGTACTGGCCCGTGGCCTGGAGATGTTGAATGGCCGCTTCGCCCGTAAGCGGCGCGGCGACCGCGGACAGGCTGGCCACGGCGAGGAAAAGAAAAGCGTAATAAGTACGATACATCCACCAAGTGTAAGCCAGATTTCAGTCGTGAAAACAAGGCGAAACGTTCTTGCAAGAAAACCGTTTCCTTCCGCCGACTTCCTGTTCATCCTGCTGGAAACTTTATTGACCTCATGCGCACTTATCATAATTTCATCGGCGGAGAGTGGGTGCCGGCCCAGTCCGGCAAGACCTCCCAAAACCTGAATCCTGCAGACACGCGCGAAGTCGTCGCGCAGTATCCCTCCAGCGGATCGGCCGACGCGCAGGCCGCCATCGCCGCCGCGAGGCAGGCCTTTCCGGTCTGGGCCGCGATGACCCCGGTGGCCCGCGGGCGCGTGTTGAGCAAGGCGTCGCAACTGCTCGAAGCGCGCAAAGCCGAACTGGCCGAGGTGCTCACGCGCGAGGAAGGCAAGACGCTCGCCGAGGCCACCGGCGAAGTGCAGCGCACGGCGGATATTTTCCGGTTCTTTGGCGCGCTCGGCTACCAGATCGGCGGACAAACCATCCCGCACGATTTGCCGGGGAACTTTCTTTACACACGCCGCGAGCCGCTCGGCGTCGTGGCGCTCATCACTCCATGGAATTTTCCCATCGCGATCCCGGCGTGGAAGATGGCGCCGGCGCTCATCAGCGGCAACGCGGTCGTCCTCAAACCGGCTTCGCAAGCGCCAGCCATGAGCTGCGAACTCGCGAAAATCCTCGCCGAAGCCGGCCTGCCCAAAGGCGTGCTTAACGTCGTGGTCGGCGCAGGCCGTGCCGTCGGCGGTGAACTGGCGACGAATCCTGGCATCGCCGCCCTGTCGTTCACGGGCTCGCACGGGGTCGGCTCGCAGATTTACCTGCAACTCGCCCAGCGCATGACCCGCGCCCAAATGGAAATGGGCGGCAAGAATCCGACGATTGTGTTGGCGGACGCCGATCTGGATTTGGCGGCGCGACTGGTGGCCATCGCCGGCTTCGGGCTGACCGGCCAGGCATGCACCGCAACCAGCCGCGTCATCGTGGAAAAAAGTGTGGCGGAAGCCTTCACGGCAAAACTGATCGAGAAGGCGAAAGCCATCGTTGTCGGCAATGGTTTGACGCCGGGCGTCACGATGGGGCCCGCGGTGAACCAGCAGGAACTCGACGGCAACTTGAATTACATTTCCATTGCTCAACAGGAAGGCGCGAAGTTGCGCTACGGCGGACAGCGCCTCACCGAGGGCGATCTCGCTCACGGTTTTTTCATGCAGCCGGCGATTCTCGGCGACGTGACCCCGAACATGCGCATCGCGAAGGAAGAAGTCTTCGGGCCGGTGGTCGCCATCATCGCGGTGGAAAACTTCGACGAGGCGCTCGCCGTGGCGAACGGCGTGGATGTGGGGTTGAGCGCGAGCCTCGTGACCCGGGACTTCAAGAAGGCGATGCTCTACACCGAACGCATCGAGGCGGGCGTGGTGAAGGTGAACCAGATTTCCACCGGCCTCGCGTTGCAGGCGCCGTTTGGGGGCGTGAAAAAATCGAGCACCGACTTGTTCAAGGAACAGGGTGCGGGCGCGATTGATTTCTACACGCGGATCAAAACGGTTTATTTGGACTACTCGGCTTGACCAGGAACTTACCCGGATTGTAACCGCAGATGAACGCAGATGGACGCAGATAACATTTCGGCGTTGCGCGCGGAAGGATGCAGTACCGGATAAATCCACTGAGCGGGAACCGCAATGGACCGCGGCTGTGTCGTCCTCGATCAGCCGCAGCGGGCCGAATGGCCGGACGCATCGGGTTATTTCCGCTGGCTCGCCTGGCCACGTTGCTGCGGCTGATCCCGCGCTGCGCGGGACACAGCCGCGGTCCCATGGGCTCCGTCGGGGCGCACCGGAACACCGACCCGTGGTTGCAACCGCAGACGGTTCAACTCCCTTCTGATCTGCGTGCGTCGGCGTTCCTCTGCGGTTCAACCGACTTTTCTGGATTACTCTTGGCCATCCCCCAAAATCCCACGAATTTCCCTGCAAAGCTTTTCCAAAAATAATAGTTGACCGGTTGGTTTAATTATGCGACAAGTGAGCCAGTGAATCGCAATTCGGATTTTTGAATAAATTATGGGCCGGACCAGTGATGCCAAAGAAAAGCTGCTCGCCGTGGCGTTTGACCTGATTTGGAACAGCAGCTACGGAACCGTGAGCGTGGATCATATCTGCGAGCGGGCGGGTGTGAACAAAGGCAGTTTTTATCATTTCTTCCCCTCGAAGGCCGACCTCGCCGTGGCGGCGCAGGAAGAGTTCTGGCAACAAATCCGGCCCGAGTATGACCGGATCTTTTCGGTTCAAGTGCCGCCCCTCGAACGCCTGCATCTCTGGTGTCAGATGATTTACCAGCACCAGGAGCAGATGGCCAAAAAATGCGGACATGTGCCAGGCTGCCCCTTTTGCTCGCTTGGCAGCGAGGTCGGCTCGCAAGAGGAAAAGATCCGTGTGAAAACGGAGCAGTCATTTGAGCGGACGTCGCGGTATCTGGAAACCGCCATCGCCGAGGCCACGCGTGCCGGGCTGGCCGAAGCTTCCGATCCGAAGCTCGCGGCGCAAAACATTTCGGCTTGCGTCATGGGCTTCATGACTCAGGCGAAGATCAAAAATGACGTGCAGGTGCTCCTGGAAATGGAGCCGATGATTTTGCAGATGATTGGGGCCAAAGTGGCCGTCGCCTGACCGGCGACCGGTGATTCCCATTGGATAACGCGCCAAGGGATTATCGCATCCACCTGAATTTGTTGACTTGATAGTCAATTATAACCTTAAGACTTATGAAACGAAAACTACTGACCCAGCGAAACACCCGCCGCTTCGAGAGCCCGGACGCATTGGCGGATCGGGTTAACTCCATCACTCCCGAATGCTGGAGCAAACTCAACCAGTTAAAGGCGCGCCTCGTCCGTGAACTGAAGGCGGAGCTCGCCCCGGCCCTGCCCTTTTCCTCGGTGGCGCATGCCGTGAACGAAGCTTACGCGCTCGCCTCCCTCACGGCCCATCCGCACCTGCTTTTTCCCGCGTTGGCGGAAGAAAAAGTCCAGGCGGCCATCCTCTGGCAGGAGCGCCAGCGCCGGATTCTTGACGGGCAATCGCTGGCGTTTGCCTCCTAATTCATTCTACGCCTTTTACCCAAAAAACCCTTAACGCAAATCCGTTCATGAAAACACCCCTGACTTTGGTGGCCCTCCTCGCGCTGTTGATCGTTGCTGGCTGCAAACCAAAACCCGCAACGGCGCCAACCGCTGCGCCGCCACCCGCCGTCACGGTCGCTCAGGTCGAGTGGCGTGATTTGACGGAGTTCGATGAGTTCACCGGGCGCGTCGAAGCCGTCGAGAGCGTCGAAATCCGTCCGCGCGTCAGCGGGCACATCGTGGAGGTGCGCTTCCAGTCCGGCCAATTTGTGAAAAAAGGGGATGTCCTTTTCGTGATCGATCCCCGGTGGCAAAAAGCGGAGTTCGAGCGGACCACCGCCGAAGCAATGCGTGCGAAAGCAAAGCTTGCCACGATGGAGCGCGAAGCGCAGCGCGCGAAGGAACTCCTGGCCGACAAGGCCATTTCTGTCGAAGAAGCCGAGCAAAGGAATTCCAAATTCTCCGAAGCCCGCGCGGGACTCGCCGCGGCCCAGGCGGCTTTGGACACCGCGAAGCTGGATTTAGAGTTCACCGAAATCCGCGCGCCGATCGACGGCCGCATTAGTCGCGCGTGGTTCACCGTGGGCAACTATGTCAGCGGCGGTCCCGGCATGAATTCCGTGCTCACGACCCTGGTTTCCGTGGACCCGATCTACGTGTACGCCGACATGGATGAGGCGACGTTGCTGAAATTCCAACGGTTGCAAACCCGGCTGGCAAACACCGCCGGCCGCGTGCCGGTCAGAATGGCGCTCGCGAACGAGGAAGGATTTCCGCACGAGGGGGTGGTGGAATCCTTCGACAACCACCTCGACCCGGCGACCGGCACCATCCTGCTCCGCACCGTTTTTCCCAACCCGGACGGGCGTCTGTTGCCCGGCCTGTTCGCGCGGGTGCGCGTGCCTGGCAGCGAACGCAAGCCCACTCTCCTCCTCAGTGATCGCGCCATCGGCACCGACCAGAGCCAGAAGTTTGTGCTGACACTTTCAGCGACCAACACCGTCGAGTA